>JAYTBY010000533.1:0-3385 GCA_043736755.1 Planctomycetota bacterium
AGCGCGCTGAACATCGCGCCGATCGCGGTGATCGAGATCGGCGTGCCGCTGAAGTACAGGTGGTGGAACGTGCCCGGGATGCCGCCCAGCAGGAAGATCGTCGTGGACGCGAGGAACGCGCGGGTCGCGCTCTGCGTCTTGACGAGTCCGAGTCGACTGAAGAGGAAGGCCAGGACGCCCGTCGCGAAGACCTCGAAGAAGCCCTCGACCCACAGGTGCACGACCCACCAGCGCCAGTACTCCGCGACCGTGAGGTGCGTGCGCGCACCGAACATCAATCCGGCGCCGTACATGAGCCCGATCGCGACGATGGAGCCCGCGAGCAGCACGATCATGCCGCGCTCCGCGTCCTTCCGGCGTAGCGCCGGTAGGATCCCGCGCACCATGAGCACGAGCCACAGGATCAGGCCGATGTAGAGCGCGATCTGCCACACGCGACCGAGGTCGACGTACTCGTAGCCTTGCTGTCCGAACCAGAATCCGGCGTCGAGACCGAGCTTCTGGTGGATCGAGAAGAACTCGCCCGTCATCGAACCGGCGACCACCAGCACGAGCGCACCGAAGAGCACGTTGACGCCCAGTCGTTGGTACTTCGGTTCACGACCGCCGATGAGCGGCGCGAGGAAGAGTCCCGACGCGAGGAAAGCCGTCGCGATCCAGAACACCGCAGTCTGCAGATGCCACGTGCGCGTCAGCGCGTAGGGCAGCCATTCGCCGACCGGCAGTCCGAAGAACGACTGTCCCTCGATCGTGTAGTGCGCGGTCAGCGCTCCGAGGAGGACTTGCACGACGAACAGGGCGATGACGACGACCGCGTACTTGCCGACGGCGCGCATCGACGGCGTCAGCGCGAAACCGTCCAGCGGATCGCGCTTCGGCATCACGAGCGGCTCGTCCTCCTTGGATCGCGCCGCGAAGTGCCAGACGAGCGCGCCGACGCCCGCGATCAAGAGCACGATCGACAGGATCGACCACAGGAAGTTGCTGCCGGTCGGGACGTTGCCGACGAGCGGCTCGTGCGGCCAATTGTTCGTGTACGTGAAGTTCTCAGCCGGGCGGTTCGTCACGCAGGCCCACGCCGTCCAGAAGAAGAACTGCGAGAGCCGCTCGAGGCGCTCGGGATCCGTGATCGGCTGCGCCGACAGCGCGTAGTCCTCGCGCAGGCTCGCCAGCGACGCGTCGCCGCCGAAGAGCTTCGTGTAGTGGTCCGAGTTCGCCGCCATCGCCCGCGCGCGTTCGTCGCTCACCGTGAGGACGCCGCTCGCCGCATCGAACCGATTGGCGCGCATTTCCTGCTGTAGTCGACGCTCGAGCGCCCCGCGCTGCTCGACGTGCAGGCTCTCGTACGGCGCGCGGTATTCCGCTTGGCTCCAGGTCTCGAGCAGCGCCAGCGCTTCACGGTGCAACCAGTCCGCCGACCAGTCCGGTGCTTGGTACGCGCCGTGACCCCAGATCGAACCGACCTGCTGCCCGCCGATGCTCTACCACACCTGCTGGCCGTCCAGGATCTGCGCCTCGGTCATGAGCGTCCTGCCCGACGCGGTGACGACGAGCGTGGGGATCGGCGGCGCCTGGCGGTAGACCTCGCGGCCGAAGAACCCGAGGACGAAGAACGCTCCACCGACGACGAGCGCCAGCGTGAGCCACAGTTTCGACTCTTGTTTCACGGTGGGGGGGCTTTCCGCTCAGCTGCGCAAGGCGCGCGGGAAGAGGACGTTGTTCTCGAGGTGGATGTGCTGCATGAGCTGCTCGTCGAGCTCGTGCAGCCCGAGATAGAGCGCGCGCCACGTGTCGCAGGCCTCCGCGGGCGGCGTGAACTCGTGCGTGAGCTCGCGCAGACGCGCGAGGTTTCGGCCGTGGTCCTCGTGCTCCTCCTCCATGACTTGGATGGGCATCGACGCCAATCGACCGCGTCCGCCGAGGATCATCGGGAAGAGCACCTGCTCCTCCTTCTGCATGTGCGCCTCGAGCTCTTCGGCGATGTGCTCGATGTGATCCGCGAGACCACGCGGACACGAGCTCTTGTCCGCGTGGACCTTCTCGACCTTGCGCGCCATCTCGAGCAGGCGCGGCAACTCGGCGCGGTGCGGCGTGTGGAAGCGATCGAGCAGGTGCTGAATCAGCTCCGCGATCGGCTGGTCGTCGAAGCGGCGGAAGTCCGGCTGGTTCGCGGTCTCGGCTTCGAGCTCGCGCACGAGGGCGTCGACCTCGAGGTTCTTCTTCGCGCAGGCGTCAGCCAGGCTGACGCGGCCGTGGCAGCAGAAGTCGAGGTCGTGGCGGTAGAAGACCCGCGACGCTCCCGCGCGGGTCGCGGCCAGATCGGCCAGGGTCGTGTTCGGTGTGATCGGTCCGGTCGAGATGAGCATCGTGAATCCTCGGTGAGGGGTCGTCGTGCGCCGGTCAGCGCGAGCGGGGGCGATTCCTCCAGGCCTGGCGATCCAGCGCGCGGCCCGTGGAACGGTGGACAAGGCCCTCGATGCACCGCCCGTGCCGCGGCCGGAGTTCCTTGCGCTTCAACAACTTACGTCAAGTCGTTGCTGAACAGACAACGCCCGACTAGGGCGAAAAAGACAACGACGTTGCGATGAGTACAACACGCCCGACCCTCGACGACCTCCTCCCGATCGCGCTCGACATGACCGCGTCGCTCACGTCGGAGGACCGCTCCCGGCGGCTCGTCGATGCGGTGCGTCGCGCCTGCCGTGCGACGCGGTCGCGTTACTGCGCTTGAAGGGACAGGTCCTCGTCCCGGTCGCGGCGCATGGTCTCTCTCCCGACGTGCTCGGCCGGCGGTTCCTGCGCGCCGAGCATCCGCGCCCCGACCTCTTTTGCCGGAGCGTCGAGCCGACGATTTTCCCGGCCGACAGCACGCTGCCCGACCCGTACGACGGGCTCGTCGACGGCGAGCCGCACCTCGCCGTGCACGCGTGTCTCGGTTGTCCGCTCCTCGTCGAGGGCGAGCTCGTCGGCGCGCTCACGGTGGACGCGCTCCAGCCGGGGACGTTCGACGCGGTGGACAAGCGTTTCCTCGCGCACCTCGCGGCGCTCGCGGCCGCGGCGCTGCGCACCAGCGACCTCATCGACACGCTCGAGCGGCACGCGCAGCACCAGGGGCTCGTCGCGCAGGACCTCGTGCGCGACGTGCTCGATCGACGCGGCGGGTTCCTGATCGGGACGAGTGCGGAGATCGCGAGCTTGCGACGCGAGGTCGAGCTCGTCGGCGGCTCGGAGTTCCCGGTGCTCGTCACGGGCGAGACGGGCGTCGGCAAGGAGACCGTGGTGCGCACCCTGCACCTGCAGTCGCGCCGCGCCGACAAGCCACTCGTCTACGTCAACTGCGCCGCGTTGGCGGAATCGGTCGTCGAAATCGAGCTGTTCGGTCACG
>JAYTBY010000534.1:0-7360 GCA_043736755.1 Planctomycetota bacterium
GCAGCGTGCGTGGCTCGAAGTCCGCCACCGAGAACGTCGGCGCCGTGCCGTAGCCGTCCGCGAGCTCGAGCACGCAGTACAGGCACTCCGCTGTTTCGCCGACGTGACGCATCTCGATCAAGTTCGGGTGCTTCTGCGCGAAGACCTCGAAGGCGCGAGTCCCCTCGAGTTCCTTCTCCAGCACGCGCTCGCGCGACTTCGGGACGACTTTGATCGCGTGATGGACGCCGGTACGTGACCGGCCGAGCCACACGGATCCGAATGATCCGCGCCCCAGCTCGCGCACGAGTTCGTAGTCGGGAATCGTGGGTGGAATCCCCGCCGAGCTCACACGCCGTCCTCTCTCTTCGGCCGTCGCGCCGCGTCGATCGAGCGCGTCGCCGAGTCGATGGTTCGCTGGCGTTCGTCCGGCGGCATGCGCGTGCGCCAATCGCGCAACATGCGGCCGAACAGGCCACTGTCTTCGGCGTCCTTCGTCGCGGCGCGGCAGTCTCCGCACGAGGGCAGATGCGCTGCGACGACGCTCGCGCGGTGGACTTCGAGCGCGCCGCGCACGAACGCATCCAACTCGCTCGGTTCGGGGCATGCAACGTGGTCAGTTTTCATCGAGCATCTCCTCGAGGTGCTCACGCAGGCGGCGCACGACGCGCAGCTTGCTCTGGCACACGTGATTCGGCGTCTGACCGAGCATGGCCGCCACTTCCTCGACCGGCAGCTCGCGCACGACCAGCAAGTCGAACGCCTGGAACGTCGATGGCTGGACCTCGCGGCGCACTTTGTCGAGCGCTGCTTCGAGGTGTGCTTGCCGCCATTCCTCTCTCGAACCAACTCGCGAACGCGTCCCCGGGTTCGGGCACGTTCAGATCAACCTCGCCGACTCCGCGGCGTTTTCGAAGCAGGTCCAGCGCGCGTCGGCGAACCCTCGTCTTCAAGAAGCCGCGGAAAGAGCCCTTCGCGCGGTCGTACTCGAAACGCGGAAGAACCTCGAGCACCTCGAGCAGGACCTGCTGCATGACGTCTTCCGCATCGTCACGCGAAACACCGCTCGCGCGCGCCATCGCGAGAACGAGCGGAACGTAGACGGCCGCGAACTCGTCGGCGTCGCCGGCTTTGGCGCGCCGCAAGACGACACTTTGCGTTTGCACGGGCCTTCGGGATGCATGGTACGCCTCGCCCTGGGATCCGTCCGTCGCTCATCCGAACGCGAGAAGCGGATTCCGCGAGGCCCGCTGCCCGTCAAGAGGGTTGGCCATGCTGGACTCCGGCGCGGTGCAAGGCGGCCGCCGAGACGCGCGTGCTCGCGGCGATGGCACTCAGCGCGCGCGGCATCCACTGGAGACCCACGACGAGCGCGCGTCGGCCGATCGCACCCGCGCCGCAACGCTGGATCCAGGTCGCGAGACGCACTTGTCGCGCGACGTCCTGTCGCAAGCGCTCGTGGTACATCGCCGAACTCGCGCCGGCCAGGATCGCGCGCGCTGCGAGTCGGCCGCTGTGTAGCGCGATCGCCATGCCGTCGCCGCAGTAGGAGGGAATCACAGCGAACTGATCCCCCAGTCGGAAGACCTCCTTCGCATCGTTCGCCAGCGGACGGTGGACGAAACCGTACGGCACGCGAGCGATCGTGACCGGTTGCGAGGCCAGCGGTTCGATTGCGGCGAGACGACGCGCGAGATGCGACTCGCACTCGAGGGCCTTGATGAGGTTCTCCCACGTGCCTCCGAGTTCCGTGAAGCGGTCGGCGTGCACGACGAGGCACAGATTGAGCAGCCCGTCCTCGACGAGTTGCAGTCCGGCGTATCCGCCATCGAACAGCACGAGCTCGACGCAGCCCTCGAGAGCGGCGCGCGCCGCTCTACCGACGCGGTAATGCGCCTTGAAACCGATGAGCCCGTCGATCGTGCCGCGTACGTCGCGACCGACGCCGCGCACGTCGTGCTTGCCGCTCGCGATGCAGGTCACGCGTGTGCGCACCGGCCCGGTTGTCGTCTCGAGGCCGTCCGGTGTCACCGCTCGGACGTTGACGCCGCGCTCGATCCGTGCACCAGCGCGCGCAGCGTGCTCGAGGAGTGCTTCGTCGAGCCGTCGACGCGAGAGGCCGAGCGCGCGGAAGGGCAGCGCCGCCTCGCTCGTGCGACGCCCCGCGATCAGGCGCACGCGTGTGATCTCGTGGCCTCCGAGTCGCGCGAGGTCGAGCCCCACTGCAGCGAGGTGCGCGCGCGCCTCGGTGGAGAGGAACTCGCCGCATACCTTGTCATGCGGTTCGCGCGTGCGCTCGAACAACACGACGCGCGCTCCCCCTTGCGCAAGTAGCGTCGCCGCTGCTCCGCCCGCGAGCCCGCCGCCGACGACCGCGATCTCGTTCATCGGATCCGTCCGACGGTCCAGCGGAACGGAACGTGCCAGCGGACGGTCACGCGCTCGCGCGGGATTCCGGCGCACGCGAGGTAGCGCTCCCAATCCTCGCGGCGAAAACCGCGCGCGATCGACACCGGTCCATCGTGACGCACGAATGGGTGCCAGCGCGCGGCTTGCGCCAACACGCGGAAGGCGTGGTACGCGACCACGTGACGATGCAGATCGCTGACGAGCCAGCCATGCCGCGCACGGGCTTCCATCCAAGAGAAGAACCGCGCGATCTCGTCGTCGCGCATGTGATGCGTGACCAGCGAACTCGTGACGAAGTCCGGGCCCAAGTCGGCACAGTGGTCGAACACGCTCTCGGCGCGGAACTCGATTCCATACGCGGGGTCGGTGACTGCACGCGCGGCGGCCACGGCGCGCGCATCGCTGTCGACTCCGATCAACTGCGGTACGAGCCCGCGGTGTGTCGCGGCGCGATGAATGGCGCGCAACATGTCACCTGCGCCGCACCCGACGTCGACGAGCGTGAAGCTCGAACCCGGTGCCAGGTCGCGTGTCGCTCGCTCGAGCCAGCGCAGGGTCGGCGGTCGCGCGCTGGTGACCGTGTTGACGCGAGAGAGATCGGCGAGACACGCGGCCATCTCTGCGGGAGAGTGGTGCGCCGCGTCCATGAGTTCGGCCTCGGTGGAGCGCACGCGAAAGTTCGGCACGACTCAGCCCACCACACGAAACCGAAACGTCTCGGCAGCGAGACCCGGACCGAACGCCAGCGCCATGCCGCGTGCGCCCGGCGCGACCTCGCCGCCGATCGCACGTTGGATGCGCTGCAACACGAACATCAGCGTCGCCGACGACATGTTGCCGTAGTCGCGCAGCACGCCGCGCGACCAGCCGAGCTTCCGCGGATCGAGCTCGAACTCCGTCTCGACTGCATCGAGAATCGTGCGACCGCCGGCGTGCACGGCCCAGAGGTCGTACTCGGACGGACGCGTACCGCGCAGAATGCCGCCGTCGTCCTCGCGCGCCCGCTCGCGCTTCAGCGCGCGTGCGATGCGCACGGGAACCTCGCCCGACAAGTGCATGTCGAAGCCCTGATCTCCGATGCGCCACGTAATCGTCTCGGCCGAGTCTCCGATCGCGGCCGCACGGAAGTCCTCCAGCGCAATGCCGCTCTCGTCCGCAGTCACGAGCGCCGCTGAGCATCCGTCGCCGAAGAGCAGCATCGAGAGCAGCTCCTCGAGCTTCGAAGTCTCTTGGAAGTGCAGCGTGCACAGTTCCAGGTTGACCACGAGCACCCGCGCGCGCGGGTCCGAACGCACGAAGTGGTGCGCCAGGCGCAGGCTGTTCACGGCCGCGTAGCAGCCCATGAATCCGACGACGGTGCGCTCGATTCCTGGATCGAGTTCCAGCGCGCGAACGATCACTTGGTCCAGTCCAGGAGCGATGAACCCGGTGCAGGAGGCGACGACCAAGTGCGTCAGTCGGTCGCGCTCCTCGTCGAGGCCGAGATCTCGAATTGCCCGCAGCGCCAGTTCGGGCGCGCACTTCTCGTAGCGCGCCATTCTCACGGCCGTACTCGGGAATGAACCCGGCGTATAGAAACCCTCCGAGTCGGCGACGAATCCGCGCGCATCCTCGATCGGCTCGAAGTACGACCAACGGTGCTCGATCTCCGCGCGACTCCGCATGCGCTGGAACAGGACTTGATCGCGACGCTCGCTCAGAAACCCTTGGACGAAGCGCACGAACGCTTCATGCACGTCGTTGGGCGGCGTGGCCGTCCCGATGCGATTGATGTGGGCTGTGGTCACGCCGCGCCCTGCGACGCGAAGGGAGCGTAGTCGCGCGGTCCGTCCCGCGACAACTCATTCCATGTCGGAGGAGACGGTCCGCATGAGCGCGCCCCACGTCACGCCGGCTGCGCGTTCCGCCGCCGCTCGAACTCGAGAGGACTCAACCTCGGCCGCCAACACGGCTTCGAGAGCACGCACGCGCACCTGTTCGGCCGCGAGCAAGGTCGCGTACGGTGCGTCGCCGCGCGCGTGCGCTTCCGCTGCGAACTTCGCCGCACGCTCAGCGCGCGCCAAGAGTCCGTCGCGTGCGAGCCTCACGGCGGATTCGGCGGATTCGGCGCGCGACCACGCGGCACGGATGTCCTGTTCGATCTCACGCGCGAGCCCCGTACGCCGCGCGAGTGCAGCGCGATACGCCGACTCGGCCGCGGCGACCGATGCGTCGCCGCGATCGAACACGGGCACTCGGACGTTGACGCCTGGACCGATCAGTGTGGGTCCTGAGTTCGGTCGCTCCACGTGCAGCGAGACATCGAGGTCGAGCAACGCCTCGCGGCGCGCGAGCGGCACGCGTGCCGCGAGCGTTTCGATCTCGGCATCAGCCGCGCGGATGTCGAGCCGCGCGGCGAGCGCGCGGGCGATGACGTCGTCGACGCGCACGTCGTTCGTCGCCAACGCCGGTAGTTCACCCGCGATGCGCACGCCACGCATCTCGCCCGGGATAGCCAGTGCGTGGAACAGTTCGCCGCGTGCGGCACGAGCGCGCGATTCGGCCCCGGCTGCGGCGAGGTCGGCCAGCGCACGTTCCGACCCGGCGATCTCGACGTCGATGACACGGCCCGCGCCATTCGCGACGCGTGCGGTGAGGACGGACTCGCTACGCGTCGCGATATCGGCGACTTCGCGCGCCAAACCAGCAGCCCGCTCCCCGGCGAGTGCTTCGTCGTGCGCGTTCGCCGCGGACAACGCCAACTCGCCGGCGAGGCGCGCCGTTTCGAGCACGCGCTGATCGAGCTCCTTCTGCGCTGCGCGCTCGCGCGCCGGGATCCGCCACAGGTCCGCGAGGCTCGCCGCGATGGTCCCTTGGATCTCCGTCGTGCCGCCACCCTCGGGGAACAAGAGGAACACGCTCACGGCAGGATTCGTGAGCAAGCCCGCGCGCGCGAGGTCGGCGCGAGCGACACCGATCTCGTGGAAGGCCGCTTCGAGACGCGGATGCGATCCGAGCACGATTTCCAGGCATTCAGATCGGGTCAGTGCGCCATCACTGAGCGCTTCGGCAATCGCGCGTGGGTCTTCGTCCGGGGTGCGCACGCTCTCCACGCCGAGTGCGCCGGCCGCGATCGACGCAGACCGTTGCCAGTCGTCCGTCGGGTCCGTGCTCGCACATCCCGCAACCAGGACGACGGGCGCAACGGCTGCGACTTTCCAGTTCGTGCGAACGCCGAATCGCAACAGCGCCGCAGGGACCACCAGCATGTTGAGGATCGTCGAGGACACGAGGCCCGAGAGGATCACGATGGCCATCGGCGTCAGGAGTTCGCTACCGGGTTCTTCACCGCGCAGCGCGAGCGGCACCAGTGCGAGTCCAGCGGCGAGCGCCGTCATCAAGATCGGCGCCACTCGCTCCAAGGATCCTCTCCTCACCGCCTCGGAGAAGTCGGTGACGCCTTCGTGTTTCTGCAAGTGACGCACGTGCGAGACGAGCAAGATCCCGTTTCGCGCCGCGACGCCGAAGACAGTGATGAAACCGATCAAGGACGCGACGGACAGCACTCCGCCCGAGAGGACGAGACCGGCAACGCCGCCGATGAGGGCCAACGGGAGGTTGAGGAGGACGAGCGCCGCATCGCGCATGGATCCGAGCACCCACACGAGGAGCCCTGACATCGCCGCGATGACGAGGATTCCCAGGAGAGCCAGTCTGCGCGACGTTTCCTGCGCGCTCTCGAATTGGCCGCCGTACTCGACCCAATAGCCACGCGGCAGGACGACGCTGGCGTCGATCGACGCGCGGATGTCCTCCACGAGTCCAGTGATGTCGCGCCCGGCGACGTTGCATTGAACGACGATGCGCCGCTCCGCGTTCTCGCGGCTGATGAAGTTCGGCGTCGCGTCCTCGCGGATATTCGTCAAGAGTGAGAGTGGGATCCGATCGCCGCGCGGCGTCTCGACGACGACGGCCGAGAGGGTTTCCTTCGTGACTTCGCTGAACTCTCCCACGCGCACCATGACGTCGTACGACTGCGTATTCTCCAGCACCTGCGTCGCGGGCACACCCTTGATCACGCTCGCGATCGCCGTGTTGACGTCTTCGACACGCAGGCCGTGGAGCGCGAGCGCGCCGCGGTCCACTTCGAGGCGCACCGCGGGCACGTCGACTTGCGGCTCGACGGAAAGATCGACGACTCCGCGGACTTCGCGCATGGCGTCTTCCACGTCGCGCGCCAACGAGCGCAAGGTCTCGAGGTCGGCGCCGAACACCTTGACGGCCACACTGGCGCGAGAGCCCGACAACATGTGATCGACGCGGTGACTGATCGGCTGACCGAACGTCGCTTGGATTCCCGGGATGACCTCCAAGTCCTTGCGCAGGGCGGCGAGCAGTTCGGCCTTCGTGCGCACCGGCTTGCCCTTCTTCTTCGGCGCTTCCATGTCGAGCGTGATCTCCAGCTCGCTGGCCTCGACACCCAGGACGTGCTCGTCCTCCTCGGCGCGTCCCGTTCGTCGACCGATGGCCACGATCTCATCGTGCTGCATGAGGACGACCTCGACTCGGTGGGCCAGGTCGTCGCTGGCCGCGAGTGACGTCGCCGGCCCAGTCGTGATACCGAGCACGAACGCTCCCTCGTTGAATTCGGGGAGGAAGTTACGGCCGGCACGCCCAACGGCGACGACGGCCCAGAGGAACAAGGCCAGGGAAGGAATCAGCACGAGCCACGGGTGGCGCATGGACCACTTCAAGGGCGGCGCGTAGCTCGCCTTGATCCAACGGACGACACGCGGTTCGCGGCCGTCGCGTACCGTCGCGCTCTTCGGCAAGAGCCACAGGCACATCGCCGGCGTCAATGTCAACGCGGTGAAGAGAGAAGCCGCGAGTCCGACACAGAACGCGACGCCCAGCGGCTGCAGCAGTCGACCTTCGACGCCCGAAAGCGCGAAAATCGGCGTGAAGACGAGCAGGATGATCGCGGTCGCGAAGA
>JAYTBY010000535.1:0-3360 GCA_043736755.1 Planctomycetota bacterium
TCAGCGGGCACATCGAGAAAGTCCATTTCCAGAGCGGCCAGTTCGTGAAGCGCGGAGACCTGCTGTTCACGATCGACCCGCGCTACTACGCCGCCGCGCTGGCCTCGACCGAGGCGGCGATCGTCCAGTCGAGCGTGCGCGCCGAGAACGCGGACAAGGAAGCGGCACGGGCGGCGCAACTGCTCGCGAGCCGCGCGATCTCGGCCGAGGAGTCGGAGTCGCGGACGGCGCGCCAGGCGGAAGCGCGGGCGGCGTTGCTCTCCGCAGAGGCGGCGCGTGACTTGGCGCAGCTCGACGTCGAGTACACGCGAGTTGTCGCGCCGGTCGACGGGCGCGTGAGCCGCGCGCTCGTGACAGCCGGCAACTTCGTGAGCGGCGTGCCCAGCGCGAACACGTTGCTCACGACGCTCGTCTCCGTCGATCCGATGTTCGTCTACGTCGACGTCGACGAGAACTCGTTGCTCGGACTGCAGAAGTTGATGCGCGCGGGCGAGCTCCCCGCGGACGAAACGGGCCGCGTGCGCGTCGAGGTCGGTCTCTCCGACGAGGAGGGCTTCTCGCGCGCGGGAGTCGTCGAGTCGCTCGGCAATCGCGTCGATCCGGGAACGGGTTCGATCCTGATGCGCATCGTGATCCCGAACTCGGACGGCGTGCTCGTCCCGGGGCTGTTCGCGCGCGTGCGCGTGCCGACCACGGCGAAGAAGCCGACGGTCCTGGTGAACCCGCGCGCGATCGGCACGGATCAGTCGCGGAAGTTCGTCTACGTCGTCGGCGCGGATCGGGTCGCAGAAGCTCGCGTGGTCGAGCTCGGGTCGCTCGTGGACGGTCTGCGCATCGTGCGTACCGGACTTGCCCCGGGTGACCGGATCATCGTGAACGGACTCCAGCGTGTGCGGCCGGGAACGCCCGTCACGCCGGAAGTCGAGAAGCCCGAAGCGGCCGCGCGCTGAACGCCCAGGGAGCGACCGACCATGAACTTCTCTCACTTCTTCATCCGGCGCCCGATCTTCGCCGGCGTTCTCAGCGTCATCATCTTCCTCGTGGGCGTGCTCGCGATGGGACGACTCCCGATCAGCGAGTACCCCGAGGTCACGCCACCGACTGTCGTCGTGCGGGCCGCGTACCCGGGAGCAAACCCCAAGACGATCTCCGAGACGGTCGCCGCGCCGCTCGAGCAGGCGATCAACGGCGTCGAGAACTCGATCTACATGTTCTCGCAGGCGACCAGCGACGGCGTGATGACGCTGACGGTCACCTTCAAGCTGGGCACCGACGTCGACCTCGCTCAAGTGCAGGTGCAGAACCGCGTCAGTCAGGCGCTGCCGAAATTGCCGGAGGACGTGCGGCGCCTCGGCGTGACGACCGTGAAGCAATCGCCCGACCTCACGATGGTCGTGCACCTCCTCTCGCCCGACGACACGTACGACGAGACCTACATCCGCAACTACGCGACGTTGCAGGTGAAGGACGTGCTCGCACGGCTGCCCGGCGTCGGCGCGGTCGAAGTCTTCGGCGGCGGCGACTACGCGATGCGCGTGTGGCTCGACCCCGAGAAGGTCGCCGCGCGCGGGCTGACCGCGGGTGACATCGTCGCGGCGATTCGCGAACAGAACGTGCAGGTCGCCGCCGGCGCGGTCGGTCAAGAACCGACGGCGGGTCCAGTCGATTTCGAGCTGCAGCTGAGCGCGAAAGGGCGCCTCGTCGACGAGAGCGAATTCAGAGACATCGTCGTCAAGCAGGGACCGAGCGGCGAGAAAGTACTGCTGAAGCACGTAGCGCGCATCGAACTCGGCGCCGGCGAGTACGCGCTGCGTTCGCTGCTCGACAACAAGACGGCAGTCGGCATCCCGATCTTCCAGCTGCCGGGGAGCAATGCGATCCAGATCTCAGAGGACGTGCGCGCCGCGATGGCGACGCTGAAAGAGAACTTCCCGAAGGGGCTCGACTTCCGCGTCGCCTACGACCCGACGGTGTTCGTGCAGAAGTCGATCGATGCTGTCGTGATCACGCTGATCGAGGCCATCCTCCTGGTCGTGCTCGTCGTCGTGCTGTTCCTCCAGACATGGCGCGCGAGCTTGATCCCCTTGGCTGCCGTGCCCGTGTCGCTGGTCGGCACGTTCGCGGTGATGCACGCGCTCGGATTCGGCATCAACGCACTGTCTCTCTTCGGACTCGTGCTTGCGATCGGCATCGTCGTCGACGACGCGATCGTGGTCGTCGAAAACGTCGAGCGCAACATCTCGAACGGTCTGTCTCCGGTCGAAGCGACCAAGAAGGCCATGACCGAGGTCACAGGACCGATCATCGCCACGGCGCTGGTGCTGTCGGCCGTGTTCATCCCGACGGCATTCATCACGGGGCTCACGGGTCAGTTCTACAAGCAGTTCGCGATCACGATCGCCATCTCGACGATCATCAGTGCGTTCAATTCGCTGACCCTGTCGCCGGCGCTCAGCGCGCTACTCTTGCAGCCGCACGGCGCCAAGAAGGATTTCGTCACGAAGGGAATCGACTTCCTGTTCGGCGCGTGGCTCTTCCGCCCGTTCAATTGGGCTTTCGAGCGCGGGTCGGCGCTCTACGGACGCACTGTCGCGGGCGTGATCCGCGTCGCGATCGTCGTCGTCCTCATCTACGGCGGTCTCGTCGCCGCGACGTACTGGAGCTTCCAGAAGGTCCCGTCGGGCTTCGTTCCGTCGCAGGACAAGCAGTATCTGATCGCATTCGCCCAACTCCCGGACGCCGCGTCGCTCGATCGGTCCGACGCAGTCATCCGACGTATGTCGGAGATCGCACTCCTGCACCCAGGTGTCGAATCGTGCGTCGCGTTCCCCGGTCTCTCGATCAACGGGTTCACGGTCAGCGCGAACTCTGGGATCGTGTTCGTCACGCTCGATCCTTTCGAGGAGCGCACGACGCCTGATCTCTCCGGATTCGCGATCGCGGGTGCGTTGAACGCGAAGTACGCGAGCATCCAGGACGCATTCGTCGCGATCTTCCCGCCGCCACCGGTCAACGGCCTTGGCACGACAGGGGGCTTCAAGCTGTTCGTCGAGGACCGCGCAGACGCAGGCCACGACGCACTCTTCGCCGCGACCTGGGGCATGATCGGCGCGATGTCTCAAACGCCAGGATTGACCGGTGCTTTCTCGAGTTTCCAAGTCAACGTGCCGCAGCTCGAAGCGGACGTCGATCGCGAGAAGACGAAGACTCAAGGCGTGCCGCTGCAGAGCGTGTTCGACGCGATGCAGATCAACCTCGGCTCGATCTACGTGAACGACTTCAATCGGTTCGGCCGCACCTACAAAGTCGTCGCGCAGGCCGACGCGCCGTTCCGCGATGAAGCCAGTGACATCGCTCGAT
>JAYTBY010000536.1:0-3358 GCA_043736755.1 Planctomycetota bacterium
CGCAGGTCGAGTATCAGGCTCCCCGAGCAATACGATCACCCCGGTTCGGCGCGTGATCAGTTTGGACCGAGCCGGATTCCATCACAACATCAGAGACACGCGTGGACGTTCGTCAGCGATGTGACCGAAACATGCGCACCTTCGTCCGCAGTCGCTCAGCTCACGCCGTCCGCGACGGGATCCAGGCGTCTCCGCTTCTTCGCCGACGCTCGAAGTCGCCAAACTCGCCGCGACACCGAAGGATCCCGTCGACGTGCTGCTCGCGAGCCACGTGATCTCCGAGCTCGAGGACGAAGCGTTCGACGGGCTCGTCGATCTCGCTCATCGCTCGCGGTTCGTCGCGTGGGTCGAGCCGGGCAGCAAACAGATCTCGCGACGGCTCATCGAGGCGCGTCAGAAGTTGCGCGGTTCACTGACGGTGCTCGCGCCGTGCACGCACGTCGAAACGTGCGGGATTTCCAGCGTCGACCGCAGTCGCGACTGGTGTCACCATCTCGCTGCACCGCCGCCCGAAGCATTCACGACGCGTCTGTGGAACCAAATCGCGCGCGAGCTGCACATCGACTTGCGCAGCCTCCCCTACTCCTTCCTCGTGCTCGGTCGCGGGCCGAAGCGTGTCGAGGCGCCCGACGCGGCGCGCGTGCTCGGACGTCCGCGCGTCGAGAAGGGCCGCGCGCTACTCGATGTGAGCCGCGCGGACGGCGTCACGGTGATCCGCTTCCTCGAACGCCTCGACAAGGAGACGTTCCGCTCGTTCAGCACGTGGCCGACGGCGCCGCGTTTGCATCGCGTGCGCGAGACCGAAGCGCGCATCGAATCGTTCGAGCCGCTCCAACCGCCTCCGTTGTGGAACGCGGACGCTCCCTGAGAACGGGTCGAGCGTACGGCGCTCGGAAACGAGGGGTGCCCGTTCGCGGCGCTAGAGACCGTGAGCTCTTCACGGTCTCCAAAGCGCCGGCTCTCAGTAGAAGCGACCGAACACGAGGAACATCGTGCTCCGGCCGTCGTCCGTGATCCCGAATCCGAGCACTGCCGGACCCAGCGGCGTGTCTGCTCCCAAGAAGAACGACGCGGCGGGATCGATGTCATCGAGCGTGCGGGCCTGACCCTCGTCCCACACCGCGCCCGCTTCGATCGTCCCCCCCACGACGAACGGTATGCCGAAGGCGTCACCGTGATCGGTGAGACTGCGCCGACCGATCACGCGCGCCAGCGCGAGGGCGTCTCCCGACAGCGAGTCCGCCGCCAGGCCTGAAATGCGTCCGAAGCCGCCCAGTCGGAATTGGCGTGCGAGCGGGAGCGTGTCGTCGAACGAAGTACCGAGGTCGACTCCGAACCCGATCGTGAAGTCGCCGGCATCGAGGAACGACATATGGGTGAGTCGCACCGACTCGAAGTCTTCGTCGCCCCCCAAGAACTCGCCAGCTGCGACTCCTTCCAAACGACCCACGACGCCCCAGCGTGGGAAGTCCGGCGCGTCGAGCGTGTCCCACGCGATACGCGCGACGACGTTCGCGACGTCGAGCGAATCGGGCGACATCTGCCCCTCGACCGCTTGGCGGTCTTTCCCGCGACGCAATCCCGCGCGGACTTCGCCCCACTCGCCCAGGATGCGACCGACGTCCATTCCGACGTCCCACGATTCCGTCGAGACGTCGGCACCAACCGACGGATCTTCGTCGAGGTCGTATTCGCGTCGCTCGTAGTGCGCGACGGGCGCGAGGAACCAACGCAGGTCGGTGTCGAGCGGCAGCCAGAGTTCCGTCGAGATCGCGAGCGGCGTCCCGATGGCGACCGAAGTCCGCCATTCGGCACCGCGAGAATCGAACGGCGTCACAGTCAGGCCGAGTCCGAGTGAGAACGAGCCCGATCCGCGGAAGTCGTCCTCGAGGCGGAGCCCGAAGCGCAGGTAGTTCGGCCCCCACGACTTCTCGTCGGTCGAGTACCGGACCAACGCGCCGTCTTCGAACGGCTCGAGCTGCGCGGACGCCCGCTCGAAAATGCCCAAACCGTAGAGCCGTTCGAGATCGTTCGAGATCGCTTCGGAATCGGCTGTCGCGCCGACGCGCGCGGTGAGACGCGCAGCGACGACCTCATCGCCAAGGCGCGAGCGATTCTCGATGCGCACGGCGCGCACGATCGGCGGAGCGCCTTGAGCAGCGCGTTGACGGGCGAGGTAGTCGTGAAAGTCGAATTCCGAAACCGAAAGTGCCGCGAGCTCACCCGACGCAGCGTACGCCGCTTCGGTCCCGCAGGCGGCGGCTTCGAGCGAGCGCGCGAAATCCGTGAAGGTGATATCGCCGAGCTTGGGCGTCACGAGCACGTCCCCCGCTCGCAAACGCGAACGATCGCGCACGCGACGCTCCTCGATCACCGTGTCCTGCACGTGCGACGTGACGGACAAGAAGTTGCCGAGCCCCGAGATGTCGGCCACGAGTGGCGTGCCCACATCCACGGCGATGACGACGTCGGCACCGAGCTCGAGCGCCAATCCGATGGGCAAGTTCTCGACGTAGCCACCGTCGACGAGTTGGCGACCGTCGATCTCGACCGGAGCGAAGGCGCCGGCGATCGACATGCTGGCGCGCATCGCGCGCGCGAGGTCGCCGTCCGCGAGCACCACGCGCTCGCCCGACGCGAGATCCATGGCCACGGCGCGGAACGGCACACGCAAGTGGTCGAAGTCGGGCGCACCGAACGCACGCAGCGCGAGCCAGCGGAACACGGGCTCGATGTTCTGACCCTGCACGATGCCGCGCGGGACCTTGAGGCCGCCGTCCCGCCAACCGGCCTCGATCGGGACGAGGAAGTCGATGTCTTCTTGTTTGCGACGCCACGCGCGGCGCGAACGCGGCGGATCGTCGTCGAAGAGCGCGCCCCAGTTCATGCTCACGATGGCGGCTTCGATCTCGTCGGGGCTCATCCCCGCGCAATAGAGGCCGCCGACGATCGCGCCCATGCTCGTGCCGATCACGAGGTCGATCGGAACGCGTTGGCGCTCCAATTCCTGGAGCACGCCGATGTGCGCCGCGCCGCGCGCGCCGCCGCCGGAGAGGACGAGCGCGATGCGCGGTCGCGCTTTGGTCGCTGTCGGTTCCTGCTGGACTGCGGCCGCGAAGTTGGGCGGGATCGCTCCGATCGCGAGGGCGAGCGAGAGAAGCTTCACGACTCGATCTCGGGCCGACGACGGAGCGCGCACGGTGCGCTCGTGAGGCTGGGCGCCGGATCGACAAGGGCTTCTCGCGTTCGCGACATGGGCGCGGAAGATAGCGGCCGCTGCGCGGTTTCCTCATCCCACTTCCGAGGAACACCCCTGGCGCGGTGCGAGCGCCGGCAGCGGATCGCGCGCCTCCCCCCA
>JAYTBY010000537.1:0-3357 GCA_043736755.1 Planctomycetota bacterium
CCACTCCGATCTCCGTCGAGGCGACCGTCGTCGATCGAGTACTCGAAGACGCCGCTGCGCCGACCGCGGTCGTAGACGCCGCGCGCCGCGATCACCCCGTTGGCGTGCCAGAAGGTCCAGGGACCGTGGCGTGGGCTCGTCTTCGTCGCGGCGTCCGGCCGCCGTCCACCCTCGGAGCGCTTCTCGCCGTTCGACCACCACTGGGTCCAGGTGCCGACGCGCAGTCCGTCGACGTACTCGCCGCGCTCACGCGGGACGCCGTTCGGGTAGTTCCAGGTCCACGCACCGAGTACCGCGCCGTTCGCCGATGTTCGCTGGCCGAGGACGCGCGGTTCGCCGTCGGGGAGCCCGACGCGGACTTCGCGGGTGCATCCGGGCGCACCGAAGAGAGAGAGCGAGATCGTGAGCGAGAGCGTGGCGAGCACGGCTGCAGGCGCCGCCCCGGCCCGGGACGGGGCTCGCTCGGCCCCTGGATTCCCGCCCCAGAACTTCAGTGGAGGAACAGCAGTTCGCGGTACTTGGGCAGCGGCCACAGTTCGTCGTCGACGAGCATCTCGATCGCGTCGGCGGCTTCGCGGACCTTGACCATCGCCGGCACCACTTCCTCGCGGAAAGCGCACGCGACTTCGTTCGGGCCGCCCTTGGCCTCTTCGGCGTGCTGCCGTGCCTTGACGAGTTCGCCGATCCCGCCGCGCAGGCGATTCAGGCAGTCCGTGATCGAAGCCAGATGCTCCTTCTGCGCGCGCATGTCGGCCTGCGGGTTGACCACGAGCACGCTGGCGATCGAGTCCGCGACGCGCTTCTGCGCTGCAAATGCCACGGGCATGACCATCGTCTGCGCGATGTCGCGCATGGAGAGCGCCTCGACCGAGAGGCGGTGCGAATACGCCTGGTTCAGGACGGTCGCGCGGGCTTCGAGCTCGCGCGGGCTGTACACCGCGAAGCGCTCGAAGAGTTGCGCGTTCGCCGGCGAAGCCACGTTCGCGAGGGCCGAGGGCGTGTCGCGCAGGTTCAACAGCCCGCGACGCTCGGCTTCCTGGACCCATTCCGCCGAGTAGTTGTCGCCGCTGAACAGGATGCGCTTGTGCTTGGTGAAGATCTCGCGCACGAGCGCTTGGATCACGTCGCGACGATCGCCGGCGCCGCCGCGCTTCTCGATCTCGGTCGCCATCCACTCGATGCTCTCGGCGACGATCGTGTTCAGAATCGTGTTCGGCCACGCGATCGATTGGCTGGAACCGACCGCGCGGAACTCGAACTTGTTGCCCGTGAACGCGAACGGACTCGTTCGGTTGCGGTCGCTCTGATCGCGCGGGAGCGGCGGCAGCGTGTTGACGCCGAGGCGCAATTCTTTGCCCGAGGTCGACGACTTCGGCGCCCGTCCTTCGACGAGACTCAGGATCACGTCCTCGAGCTGCGTGCCGACGAAGATCGACACGATCGCCGGCGGCGCCTCGTTCGCGCCGAGTCGGTGGTCGTTGCCCGCCGTCGCGACGGACGCGCGCAGGAGGTCTTGGTGCAGATCCACCGCCCGCACGATCGCGGACAGGAACACCATGAATTTCAGGTTGTCGTGCGGCGTGTTGCCCGGCTCGAGCAGGTTCGAACCGGAATCGTCGGCCAGCGAGTAGTTGTTGTGCTTGCCCGATCCGTTCACGCCGGCGAAGGGTTTTTCCGCCAGGAGGCATGTGAGTCCGTGGCGCTCGGCCACTTCCTTCAAGACCTCCATCGTGAGCATGTTGTGGTCGGCCGCGACCGTCACAGCCTCGAAAATCGGCGCGAGCTCGAACTGACTCGGCGCGACCTCGTTGTGGCGCGTCTTGATCGGGATTCCGAGCTGCCAGAGCTCCGTCTCGAGGTCCATCATGAACGCCAGGACACGCTGGCTGATGGCGCCGAAGTAGTGGTCCTCGAGCTCCTGACCCTTCGGCGGCTTCGCACCGAACAGCGAACGTCCCGTCGCGACGAGGTCGGGACGCAGGACGAAGAGCTGACGCTCGATGAGGAAGTATTCCTGCTCGGGCCCGCACGTGATGTGGACCTTCGAGACGTCGCGTTCACCGAGGAGGTGGAGCAAGCGCACCGCGACCTTCGAGATCGCTTCGCACGAGCGCAGGAGCGGCGTCTTCATGTCCAACGCTTCGCCGGTCCAACTGGCGAACGCGGTCGGGATGCACAGCGTCGCTCCGTTCGGCGTGCGTCGCAGGAAGGCCGGCGACGTCGGATCCCAGGCCGTGTAACCGCGCGCCTCGAACGTGACGCGAATCCCGCCCGAAGGGAATGAGCTCGCGTCGGGCTCGCCCTTGATGAGCTCTTTCCCCGAGAACTCGAGGATCGCGCGCCCGTCACTCGTCTGCGTGAGGAACGAATCGTGCTTCTGCGCCGTGAGCCCGGTCATCGGCTGGAACCAGTGCGAGAAGTGCGTGGCACCGTGCTCGATGGCCCAGTCCTTCATCGCGTTCGCCACGGCATCGGCGATCCGCGGATCGAGGGCCTCGCCGGCGTCGATCGTGCGACGCAGTGCCGCGTAGACGCTCTTCGGCAGTCGCGACCGTTGCGCGTGGTCGCTGAAGACGAGGCTGCCGAACAATTCGGGGAGACGGATCCGCATTCCCGTGCGATCCGGGTTGGCAGCGTGGGACGCGTCCGTGGAAATGGCACGGACGGCGGCGTGGCGCGAGTTCATCGTCGGGGTCATGGCGGAGGGGCTCTAAGTGGTGCCGGTCGGCGCGACGTCCGCGCAGCTCGTCCTCGATCGTTCGAGCGGCGAGAACCTAGCCGCGCCGAAAGGGGGACACAAGCCGACCGGACGGCCGCACGTCCCCCGTTTTTTTTCCTTGCCTAGCCCGAAGTTCCCACGGAAAAGGATGGGCCCAACGGCGGGCAGGCCTGCGCCTCACCCCGTTTTGGGGGGCCGCTGCACCTGAGCAGACCGGCGCTTCTCCCCCCGACCACGTCCCTCCGACCGACCCACGACTCCCATGCGGCCCCTTGTTCGCCTCCCGCGAGTTCTCGCTGCGCCGAGCGACTCCGCGACGACCCTGCTCGAACCCAGACTCGCCGATTCTCCCGCCGAGCGCCCTCTCTTCAGCGCCTTCGCCTCCGACGAAGCGGAGGGCGACCTCGAGATCGACTTGGAAGTCGACGATGACGACGATGACGAAGACGAGGAGGATGAAGACGAGGACGACGAGGACGACGACGATGACGACCTCGACGACGACGACGACGACGTTGATGACGAAGAGGAAGAGGAAGACGCCGACGAGGAGTGATTCCACGTCAACTCGGGTCGGCGTTGGAGCATCTGTCGCGAACCAGGAAACCGCGCCCCGCGACCGGCACCCCGCACCCCGC
>JAYTBY010000538.1:0-3356 GCA_043736755.1 Planctomycetota bacterium
GTGGGTCCGCTGGGATTCCTCGTGTGGAACGCCAGCTTGGAGACGCGTGAGGTCGTGCTGCGCGGCGGACGAGGTATCGACCCGTCGTTCACCGGCTCCAACGCGGCGCGCGCACGCGTCCCGGCACTGTCCGCGTGGCGCTTCGCTTGCCCCTACGACGCCGCCGTCATGCAGCGCGAATCGGGTGGCAGCACCATGCCCGAGCTCTACCTGGGCAAGAGCGAGGATGCGCGCTGCCACCGCGTCGAAGTTCCGCTCCGCAGCGCGAACGAAGCGCGGCGCGTCGGCTTCACTTCGCAGATCGACAACTCTACGCAGGTGTTCTCGCTGCTGCCTTCGCGGGACCGTCAGCACGATGTCGACCAGAGAGTGCTGCTCAGTCTTCACGGGGCGAGCGTCGACTCGTTGAGTCAAGCACGTGCGTACGCCCAGAAGTCGGACGTCGCGGTCGTGTGCCCCATGAACCGCCGTCCGTACGGGTTCGATTGGCAGGACTGGGGCCGCCGTGACGCTTACGAGGCTCTCGATGCGTACTGCGGAGTCGCACCGAAGCCCGACCGCTTCTACACGCGGACCGCTTGCGACATGCTCAGGCGCTCCACCCGCACCGTGACGCGCGTCCCGGGAGACGACACAACGAGCGCGGTATGGCATCGAGCGAGCACTCTCGTCCTCACGGGCCATTCGATGGGCGGTCACGGCACGTGGCACCTCGCTGCGAACGATCCCGACATGTTCGACGGGATCGCGCCGAGTGCGGGCTGGGCCAGCTTCGACAGCTACGGTGGGAGACCGGATGGCGAGCTGAAGTCCCTGTGGCTCGGTGCCGACTTCGCCTCTCGGACCGAGGACCTCGCGCACAACCTCGTCCCGCTTCCGACCTTCGTCCTGCACGGCACGGCCGACGACAACGTGCCCGACTCCGAGGCACGTGCGCTGCTGAAACGGCTCGAATCCCTGGGTGGAAAGCCCGCTTCGCATTTCCAGGAGGGCGCGGGGCACTGGTGGGACGGCGAACTCTCCGCGGGAGCCGACTGCGTCGACCACCCTTCGATCCTGGCACTGTTCGGCGCTGCGCGGGGCAGCGACGCGTTCACCTTCGATTGGACGAGTGCTGACCCAGGCGTCGACGCGCGGCACCACTGGATCGAAGTTCTCCACCCGCTCGTCTACGGGCGCCCGTTCCGAGTGATCGCGCGACGCGGCGAGAGCCCGCAGTCCGTCGATCTCGAGACGGAGAACGTACGCGTGCTGCGCGTAGACCCTCTCACGAACGGCCTCGCGCTGCGCATCGACGGCAAGTCGGCCGGACGGCGGTGGCCATCGGGCCAGAGCTGGGAACTCACGGCCGATGGCTGGGCGATCCTCGGTCGAGAGGCGTCCGGGAAGACTCCGGCTTGCTCCGGTCCCTTCAAGCGCGCCTTCGACCGACGGTTCGTCCTCGTCTACGGCACGAACGGCAACGCCGACGAGGATCGCGAGCTCTTCGAGCGCGCGCGTCACGATCAGTCGGTCTGGCTGTACCGCGCGAACGCGACCGTGCCGATCGTCACGGACGTCGAGTTCCTCGAGCAGCGCTTTCTGGATCGCAATGCGATCCTCTATGGGAACCGCGACACGAACGCCTGTTGGTCGCGCGTGGTTGGCGACGATGGACCGATCGACGCGCGCCGTGGCGAACTGCGACTCGGCGAGAAGACGTGGAAGGGTGACGATCTCGGAGCCGTCTTCGTGCGACCTCGCCTCGACGACGCCCGGGCGCTGGTCGGGGTGTTCGCCGACACCGGCGTGCGCGGAACTCGGCTCGGCTACGCGCTAGCACCCTTCGTCTCGGGCGTCGGGTATCCCGATTACGCCGTGTTTTCCAGCACGATTCTTCGCTCCGGGGATGGCGGCGTGCTGGCGGCGGGTTGGTTCGACCGCGACTGGAAGCACGACCCGAGGCAGTACGTCCGTTCGGAGTGAACGCTCGCCTCGCGCGCACTGACGCGAGGATCTTCAGACCGGACCCGGGGGTCGGAGCGCGACTTCGCGCAGCAACTCGACCAGATCGTCCGGGTCGACCGGCTTCACGAGGTGACGATCGAACCCAGCGCTCGATGTCGCTGCTCGGTCGGCATCCGCGCCAAAGCCGGTCAATGCGACGAGGAACGTCCCCGCGCCGTTGGGCATCGATCGCAATCGCCGAGCGACGTCGTAGCCGCTCACCCCAGGCATGCGGATGTCGCACAGGACGATCTCGGGGGCGAAGCGCGCGTATTCGACGACACCATCCTCGCCGCGAAACACCGTGCGCACCGTGTGCCCACCGATGCGCAGCAGCATCGACAGGCTCTCCGCGGAGTCCTCGTTGTCGTCCACCACGAGGATGCGCAAGGAGCGCGTGCGCGGCGGAGCGCTTGTCGGCGGGAGATCTTGGATGGACGCGGCCGGTCGAGCGGCACCGGGCAGTCGCACCGTGAACTCGCTGCCGGTCCCGACGCCGTCGCTGTACACGTCGACGCTGCCGTCGTGCATCTCGACGAGCCGCTTCACGAGCGTGAGCCCGATTCCGAGGCCACCTTCGGCGCGCTCGACGCGACCACCTCCCTGCCGGAAGAGATCCCAGATGCGCGGGCGCAGATCGATCGGTATGCCCTGACCCGTGTCGCGGACGCTGATCAAGTGCCGCGTCCCTTCGCGCTCGGCCGTGAGCCAGATCGCGGCGTTCTCGCTGCTGTACTTGATCGCGTTGTTGAGCAAGTTCATCACGACTTGCGTGAGTCGCTCGGGATCTCCAATCACCAACAGGGGGGACGCCGGCAGCGACACGGTCAAGTGCTGTTGCTTCTTCTGGATCGCAGGTTGGATGGCTTCGATCGACTGACGCAGGACGTCGCGGAGATCGAGGTGCTCGTGTCGCAGCTCGAGCTTGCCCTGGGTGATGCGGCTCACGTCGAGGAGGTCGTCGATCAG
The DNA here is from genome assembly GCA_043736755.1 of Planctomycetota bacterium. Lineage (GTDB taxonomy): Bacteria > Planctomycetota > UBA1135 > UBA1135 > JAEUHZ01. The sequence goes on from JAYTBY010000538.1 coordinate 2,956, forward strand.
ACGCACCATGTGACGAACTTGCCGCTCCATCATCTCGAGCGCGCGTGGTGCTTCGGACGGTGCCCCCGACTTCAGCACTTCGAGGCCGTTGCGCAGCGGGACGAGCGGATTCCGGATTTCGTGCGCGAGTAGGGCGATGAACTCGTCCTTGCGACGGCTCTCGGTCTGTTGGAATGCCTCGAACTCCTTGCGTTCGTGGATGTCGCGGCTCGTGCCGACCCACTCCCGCACGCGGCCCATCTCGTCCATGACGGGCGCGACGCGCGCCAGGCTCCAGCGGTACGTGCCGTCGGCGTTGCGCAGGCGGTACTCGAGCTCGAACACGCTTTTCTCGGCGACGGCGGCCGGCCAAGCCATCAAGACGCGTTCGCGATCCTCGGGATGCACTGCGTCGAAACCGC
>JAYTBY010000539.1:0-16668 GCA_043736755.1 Planctomycetota bacterium
TCGAGGATGAGCGTTACATAGCCGGGCCGGCTCACCGCGACACGACTTCCGAGCGCTGCGGCGTTCGCCGGCGGGGCCAGAAAGATCTCGCCTTGTGCGTCGGACTCGCCGCTCGTCGCTCCTTGGAGCAACACGCTCCAATCCCGCAACGGCCAAGTAGCTTCCGCATCCCAACTCTCGGACAGAGCGAACCACCGAGCCTGCGCGCCGGCGATCGGCTTCCCGCCGATGTCGACGACGACCGAAGATCCGGGCCGAGCGACCGCGCGCGGAGTGCGCGCTGCACTCGAGGCAAGGCTCGTTGTTTCTTCGCCGCGCGCAGCGGTGAGTCCGCTGGCCAGCGAGCCTTCAGAGACCGACGAGGAAGCCGGGGCCAACGGCTCGCTCGGGGAATCGTTCGAGTTGCCCCAAAGACCCCAACCGATCGCGGCAAGGAACAGCGCTATCGCGACCGCCAGGAGCGCCGGTTGCCGACTCGTCACGTCAGCGCCTCATGGGGTCGTGTTGACGGTTCGACCAGGGAGGGCTGGGGGCTGCGTCACGGGGGCTATCGCGCCGGAACCCAATGCCCTGGGCGGAGCGCCGACCGCAACTCCTCCGCCTTGCGCCAGGACGATGGCTCCGAAGAGCAGTCCCGCGATCGAGCAAAGAAGAAGGCTACGAACCAATAAGCGCATGGACCCACTCCTGTGCCAAAGGGCCTGCATCGCGAGCGATGTCCCTGAACAACGCGCGGCTCCGAACCTGAATCACACCACTCCTCCAAGGCCTCCTAGCTTCCAAGCATGAGGACATCTCGGGGGTCAGCGGCACGCGAGCGAGCTGCATCAGCATCGTGGATGCACACGCCACGTCCTCGACAGACATCGCGCTGACAAGCTGGTTGAGCTGCGCGGCCAAGTCTTGAGGGAGGAGCGCTACGGCGCGCCGAGCAGCCCGCAATCCGCGATGAGAGTCACGAACCGCCAAGTAGACATCGGAGAGGTTCGTCCAGGCCATGCCCATCACGGCATTCGACCCGCCGATGGTGAGGACTTCACCGAAGATCAACCGGCTCTGGCCGAACTCGCCGGACACCCTCGCGTGCAGCGCGGCATTGATGCGCGACGACTGGGTCGGGACCAAGCGATGTGCCGAGGCCGCGATCTGGCCGAGGCTGGGCCACTGTCCGAGATCCCCTCGAAGCAGCAACTCCATGATCTGGATGGCGCCGCTCTCCTCGACCTGGGCATCCTGGCTTTGCACAAGCCCGCTTCCCGCGATGCGCATCTCGTGATGAGCCGCAAGCGGTGCACGGAGTTCTGGAACGGCCCGGTTGACTGCGAAGGCACCGATGACCGCGTCCTCACAGATCATGAGGTGCGCCGCCTGCCTCAACACGAACGCGACTTCCTCACGGTGCACCTGCACGAGATGTCGCTCGGCCGCCGACATTCCCGCCGCACGCGCGTGCGCCACCGCACCACGCTCGAGCACCGTCCGCGCCACATCCTTGCGCGGCACGCGCAACAGCCCCGATCCCGGCCTCCGCGCGACATCGCGCAGGATCTCCTCGACCTCCGCACTCAGCGTGATCATTTCACGGCTCATCGGTTCGTCCCTCCAGGAACTCGTCGAGGTCGAGCTCGTCCCTCAGCCCCAGCAACCACAGTCCCTTCTTGAGCGAAGCTCGCGCTCGCACCTCCGGGACCCCGTTCGCCTTCGACCACACCGCGATCGGTTTCGCATCGACGAGGATGCCGAAGAACGCGCTGCGCACGTCGTAACTCGCTTGATTGAACGACGCGCAACCGCGCGTCACCAGCGCGGGCTCGACCCCCAAGAGTTCGGCGACGCCGCGTATCCACGGATCCTCGGGCTCGTCGCCCAAGTCGTGCGAACGCGACGCCTCGAGATCTTCGGCGATCAGCTCCTTGAGCGCGCGTCGTATGTGCCCGGCGAGCCAGACATCGATGCCCGGCACTCCCTGATACTTCGCCGCGTGTCGCGCCACGTGAGCCGACGCACGCAAGTAGAGCCGTCGCGAATCGAGGAGCAGCGCTTGGGACATCGTGCGCTCATGACAGCGCGGGCCGAGTCGCAACGGATCGCTCGTGATCAGCTTCGCGAGCACTTCCCGCGGTGAACCCGCATCCAAAATGCCGCGCCACACCGATTTCTCGGCCGACTGCGACTCGGGTTCAGGGAGAGGCTGGGCGTCCGCCATTGCGTCCGGCCCCGATGGGACTTCGGGGGCCCGCGGCACCGGGAGTCTAGTGCGGCCGCACGCGGGTCGTCTAGGCGCCGGGGGATATGGATCGGGCGCGGCCGGTTACCTCGAGGCGATGCGCAGGCGGAGTGCGGACTGCGCTGGCATCGTTCGTCGATTCGAGGAGCGACGCGCGGCACGCCATGACTTCGCTGCAGTTCTACGCGGAATTTCGGCGCGGAACTCGAAGTGGGGAAGCCGTTGCGGGCCGCGGGTGTGCGCGCGCGGCCAAGTGGTCCACGGTGCATGTCGCGCGGGAACTTGACCCCATTTCGGCGTTCTCGAAGACTGCGCAGGAACCTCGGTTCGCTGTGCACAACGCGGACGTTGGGCCGTTGCCTCCGCCGCTCCGTCCATCCTGTGGCGCACCGCTTCGGGTGTGCCTCCCGCAGCCTGAGGATCGGGCTCGCGCGGAACGACTACGGCAGCGTGACAGCACGTCACGGAGCAGGGAACTCACATGAATGCCTTGAATGGTCCCACGTGGGCACTCGCGATCGTCGCCGCTCTCGGCATGATTGCGTGTGCGTCGACGTTCACACTGGAAACCGAGGGCAACATCCTCGGAGCAAGCGGCCGGGCCAAGATCGGCTACGACGGTCGCGAAGTGCGAGCGGAACAACTTCCCGACAACGCCCGCGCGGACGTCCGTTTCTACGACGCGAACGGCAACGAGGTGCCGAACTCAGGAGCGAACGGCGTGGGCCAAGGAGAGAAAGTGCCCGTCCCGGTTGGCGCGACGCACTGCACGGTGAGTGGTGCCTCGAGCGCGACGTCCTGCACCGGCTGCGCGCCGTCAGGCGGCGGAGGAGGCAGCGGCGGAGGTGGCGGAGGCGGGATGGCTGATCTGACCGCAAACGAGGCGGAAAGCTCGGCTTTCGTCCCGGCGCTTCAGCAGCAGCGCTCTCCCGCGATCCCGAGTCATCGGGGTGCCGCAAGCTCGATTCACTCGAAGTGGATCTACGTGTTCACCCTCGACGGGGACTTCGACGGCACGACATCGTGGTCGAACGTCATGGCTTCCATAGAGGTCCAAGGCAGTCTCGACGCTTCGCAGATGGGTGCGCGCATCGCCGGGATCCTCACGGCCGGCCCCGGTGCCCCCGTCCCGAACGGGGTGACGATCGACACATACGTCCGCTTCTCCCCGGAAGCACTCGGTGGGCGACTCGTGGTTGCCGACAAGACTCACGCCATCACACAAGCCGCGATGGACTGGAACGGTGTCCCGTACGCTTCCCCAGCATCGAACTCGACCATGTACGCAATGCAGAATGGGTGGAAGGTCTTCGAGGTCTTCGTGCCGCAAGCCGACATCCAGTTCGCCGCACCGGGCTCGGGCGCTGGAAATCGTCTAGACCTCACGTGGCAGACGTTCGAGGACGCGACCCCGAACGAAGTTCATCAAGACTCCTACTACGCGATTCCATGATCGACCTCGGGCACAAGAGGCGGCCGCTCGGTGAGGGCGGCCGCCCCTTCCCACACCTCCATGTACTCCCGACGAACCACCGCGCTTCTGGCAGCCGTCACGTGCGCGTGCACCGCTGCGCCGCCCGAGTTCGAGTACCGGACGCCGACTGGAATCGCACGATCGGACGACGAAGCCGTCGCTCGCGAGCTTGGCATCCTCGCAGATCATCTCAGCGCACCTGTATCCGCTGAACTCGGCGTCGAGCGAACGCCGCAGTTCGTGATCCACCACATTCCGTCGCACCACGCGATCGGCCTCCTCGTCGCGCGCGACGGGGAGGGGAAGATCCTCGACCGACGCATCCATATCGGCGACGAATCGGTCGCACAGGCACCCTTCGCCATCGCGCACGAACTTGTGCACTGGTACGCAAGCGGCCCGTGGGAGCGCTTGCCGCACGCACTGGAAGAAGGGCTCGCGGATTGGATCGCTCTGCAACTCGTGCCCGAAGTACGCGCGATCCGCGAAGCAGAACTCGACGCGATCCTGGCCGAGATCACACCGGAACGCCGCGCGCTCGCGCTCGCCATCTCCAAGCGCACCTGGGCAGCGACCCCAACTCAGGTGCGCTCCGATTCCTACGCGGTCGGATACGAGATCGTGCGGAGGCTAGGCGTGGCACGAATGAGGGCTTTGTGTGAGAGAGCCGAATCGGAACAGCTCGCACGCGCTCCGCTCGTGTGGTTCGGAGTGAATGCGAGCTCGAGTCCAAGCGCCGACTGACCGAGGCATGCTCCCTCGGAACAGCCACTGTTCGCAATGAACCGCCAGTTCGAGTGTCCGCTAAGATGCCCCACATGCTCGCGCTGTTGCTCGCCGTCGCCCTGTCGTTCCCGTACACCCAAGAACCCGTTCCGCCGCCGACCTCGTCCGCTCCCACCGCGCCGACCGCGTCCGACGACGCCGTGCGGACCGAGTTCACGGCCGCGCTCGAAGTCGTCCACGCCAAGCTGCGCAAGCGCGAATGGAAGGCGGCCGGCGTCGATCTCGTGAGCCTCCTCGCGCGGTACGGGAACAGCGAGATCGCGCGCGGCAAGCTGCTCGAGCTCGAGGAGATCGCACTCCTGTCCGCCTTCTGGACGAAGCACCCCGCGCCCGACGCGAAGACGCTCCTCTACGGCGAACTCATGCAATTCGACCGCCGCCTCGACACCGTGAAGTTGTCCTACACACCGGGTCGCCTCGCGGTGCGCGAACAATCGAAGTCGAAGCGCAAGCCGATCGCGGTGCCGGCGTTCGACACGGGCGAAAAGCCGCCATTTCCGCCGTACTTTCCCGATTTCGAGCAGGTCGGCCAACTGACGGTGCACCCGCTGCAGTTCAACGGTCCTTACACGATCGACCTGAAGGCACCCATGCCGAAGTGGCCAACCTACGTGCCGTCGCTCGTGTTCCTGCTCGACGGCGACGAGTACGTCGTGGCGAGCTTCGAGTACCCGTACAAGCTCACGCACGTCACGAATGGAGGGCGCGAGCAGAAGGTCCTCGACGACAAGAGAGACATCGTCATCGAGCCCAAAGAGGAACTCGTTCTCCAAGCCGTCGTCACGGACACGCAGATCACCGTGCGTCACAAGGGTCGGAAGCTCCTCGCCGGTCCGAAACCCAAAGGCAGCTTCGGCTGGTTCGGCACGATCGCGTTCGACCGCGTGACGTCGATGCAATTGAGCGGAAAGAGCTACGGCCAGTGGCTCGACGCGCTCGTCGACTCCGCGGTCGAGGGCGATCGCACGGCGTTCGATGCGTCGTTCGATCCGCGCACGGTCTTGCCGGCGTGGTTGTACGACGTGCAGGACAAGGCCGCGCGCGACGTCGCGGCCGAGCAAGCCGCCGTCGATCTCGTCCAACGCGGCGTCTCGTCGGAGATCAACAAGCAGTGGTCCGAACTCGTCGCCGCGCAGAAATGGGCTGAGCTCTTGGCCGTCCTCGACGCGGCCGACGAGAAGACGCTCAAGCCGCTGACGCGAGCTTGGTCGCGGGCGCAGGCGCTGTTCGTGCTCGAGCGACTCGAGGAAGCGCGCATCGCCGCGCGGGAAGTCGTCGCGGCGGCTCCGAAACACCGCGAGATGCGCACGTTGGACGCGGCGATCGGCGCGCGCCTGGACGACGAGGCCGCGGCGATCGAATCGGCGCGCGCGCTCGTCCGCGATTTCCCCGACGACGCCGACGCGCGCACGCTGCTCGTCACGGTTCTCGTGCGCGCCGGGCGCTTCGCCGACGCGCAGCACGAGGCCGAGACTGGATTTGCCGCGGGCGTCGACCGCACCGCTATGGCGAAGCTCGTCAAGCAGGCGCGCCGCGCCCTCGCCGGCCCGACGTGGCGCAGCGCGAACCTCTTCGAGTCGAAGCACTACGTCGTCGCGTCCGACATGGACCGCGACACCTGCGTTCAGCTCTCCAAAGTGCTCGAGGAAACGTACGGATTCCTGGAGCGAATCATCGGTCCGCTGCCCGAACGGCAGGGCGCACTGCGCGCGTTCGTCTTCTCGGGGCGACAGGCCTACGTCGACTACTGCGAGGACCTCGGCGTCGCCGACATGATGAAAGACACGCAGGGCCTGTTCGTGCCGGCGCTCGCGCAGTTGCTCTTCTGGAATGCGCAGGATCGCGCCGATTTCCTGGAGACCGCGCGCCACGAGGCCTTCCACCAGTACGTGCACGAGCTCGTGCCGGAGATGCCGGTTTGGCTGAACGAAGGTTTGGCCCAGTACTTCCAGACCTTGCGCAAGGAGAAGGCGCAGCTCGTCGCCGGCGCCGTGCGGCCGAATGCGGTCACGATGCTGAAAAAGCTCGAGAAAGGCGCGTCGATCCCGACGCTCGCGCAGATCTTCGCGGTGAACCCCGAGACGTTCTATGGCAAGGACTCGGAGGCTTGGTACGCGCTGTCCTGGGCCGTCGTCCACGCGCTGGCGCATGGCGAGGCCGGAGATCGCGCGCTCTTCGACGGGCTGATCTCGCGGACCGCGCGCGGGTTGGACGGGGCGGTGGCGGTGCGCGAGACGTTCGCCGGGATCGACCTCGAGGCGCTGCGCGAGCGCGTTCGGGCGCACGTGCGATCCCTCTGACCTGGGGCTCGCGTCCGGCGCCGCCCTCGACCCGGACATCGTTCGCGTCCTGACACCGCGCGAGTAACCCGAGCGACCGGCGCTGGTATCCTCCGGCCCACCCGCGCGTGGTCCACCGCCGCATTCGCGGAAGAAGACGCCCCCGCTGTTCGTCGTTCCGGCCTCGCCGCACACCCGACTTCCCGTCCATGCAGCCCACCGCCGCGCCCGCTCGCACTTCTCATCGGACGACCCACGACTTCCTGACGGCCGTTCGCGCACGCGTCGGCACCGTCGTCGTCGGTCAGGACATCGTGGTCGAGCGGTTGATGATCGCGCTCTTCACCGGTGGACACATCCTCCTCCAAGGCGTGCCCGGACTCGCGAAGACGCTGCTCGTCAGCGCATTGTCGAAGTCGATCGACCTCGGTTTCGCGCGCATCCAATTCACGATCGACTTGTTGCCGTCGGACATCCTCGGCTCCGAGATCCTCGATCAGCGCACGAGCGAATTCCGCGTCCGCAAAGGGCCGATCTTCACGAACCTCCTCCTCGCGGACGAGATCAACCGCGCGGCGCCGAAAGTTCAGGGCGCGTTGCTCGAGGCGATGCAGGAGCGCAAGGTCACGATCGGCTCGGAGACGTTCCGCTTGCCCGCGCCGTTCCTCGTGATCGCGACGCAGAACCCGGTCGAACAAGCGGGCACGTTCGAACTGCCCGAAGCGCAGCTCGACCGCTTCATGCTCGTGCACCGACTCGAGTACCCGTCGCCGGCGGAAGAGCGCGTAATCCTGCTGCGCAACGCGGCTCTCGGCATCCAGCGCCAAGACAAGGGCGCGATCGTGCAGACGGAGTTCGACGTCCTCTCGCAAGCGCCCGTCGGCGGCCCCGAGGACCTCATCGCGGCGATGGAGGCCGTCAACCAAGTCCACGTCAGCGAGACGTTCGTCGAGCACGTCGTGAACCTCGTCGGTCGTTCGCGCGTGCACCCGGCGGTCGAACTCGGTTGCTCGCCGCGCGCCGGCATCTCGCTGGTCAAGGCTTCACGCGCGCGCGCCCTCATCCACGGTCGCGACTACGCAGTGCCCGACGACCTCTTCGCTCTCGCCGAGGACGTGATGCTGCACCGCATGCGTCTCAAGTACGAAGCGATCGCCGAGGGTCACACGAACAAAGCGGTCCTTCACGAACTGCTGCGGACGCTCGGCGCGCCGGACACGAAGAGCTAGAGCGCGATGGACCCGATGCAGGGATTCGTCGAGGATTTCGCGCATCTCGACGCGCGCCAGTTCACCGTCGCCGTGCGCAAGCTCGCCGACGGACTTGCGTACGGCATCGACAAGTCGCCGTTCCTCGGATCTGGCGTCGAGTACGTGCAGTCGCGTCCGTACCAGGACGGCGACAACGTGCGCGCGATCGATTGGCGCGTGACGGCGCGCACGGGCAAGTTCCACGTCAAGGAGTACGAGGCGCCCAAGACGTTGCCCTCGTGGCTGCTCATCGACACGTCGGCGTCGATGACGATCACGTCGACGCGTCACAGCAAGTACGAGACGGCGCTCTTCGTCGCAGGCGGGCTCGCGCTCGCGTGCCTCGATCGCGTCAGCCCTGTCGGAGTGGTCGCGGTCGGCGAGCGCGGACTGCGCATCCAACCGAGCCTCTCGCGCGCGAAGGTCATGCAGTGGCTGCTGCAACTGCGCACGTTCCGGTACGACGAAGGCACGCGACTCGGAGCGCGCGTGGCCGAGCTCGCGCCAAGCCTCGCGTCGCGTTCGCTCGTGATCGTGCTCTCCGATCTGCACGACGAGGACGCGTTCGCCGCGCTGAAGCGCCTCGCCGCGCGCCACGACGTCGTCGCGTTGCAGTTCGTCGATCCCGCGGAATCCGGACTTTCTGGCGCGGGCTTCTTCCGCGCGCGCGAGGCCGAAACCGGCCGCGAATTCGTGACGCGTGGCAAGTCGAACTGGCTCGACACCGAGCGCGCCGCGCGCGAGTTGCCGAAGGCCGGCATCGATCACCTCGTGATCCGCACGGATCGCCCGTACGTGCACGCGCTACGGAATCTGCTGCGCGGCCGCGGCTTCATCGGGAGGGGGACGCGATGAAGTCGCGCGGCTCGACGATCCTGTTCCTCGTGAACGTGACCTTTTTCGTCGGGTTCGCGCACTTTCTCGCCGGAGTGTTCGTCGTCAATTTCGCACACGAGTTCGATGAAGTGCGGTCGTACGCATCCCGGCCGTGGTACGCGACCGCGACGATCGGCGCTGCGCAGGTGTTCTTGTTCCCGGTCGCTCGGCTGGCGCTGCATGGTGGCCCGCTGCAGTCACTCGGAGTCTGGGCGAGCCTGCTGAACAGCGCGCTGATCGGATTCATCGTCGCGGTCGTGTTCGCGCTCGTCCTACGAACTCGTGCTCGCCGGCCCTCGACCCTCTGGACGGCTCCGATTCTGCTGGCCGGCCTACTCGTCACTCCGTCCCTCGCGGCGAGTCCGGGGGACACGCGCTCGTCCACCGTCGGCATCCCGGCGCGTATCACCGACCTCGTCCTGGCCGGCAGTGAAATCGAGGTCTTGCCGCAGGATGCGAAGACGCCCGTCGTCCTGCGCATCCTGCGCGTCGCGCCGCACGGCACGGATCTGCGTTACGATATCGAATGGACCGGTCTCGACGTCGGACGTCACGATTTGCGCACGTTTTTGCGGCGCAAAGACGGCACGGATCTCGCGAACTTGCCCGAGATCGCCGTCGACGTCCGCAGCGTCCTCGCCGCCGGCATGGTCAAGCCGAACCATCCGCCCGACGGCGACGTGCCAGGTTTCGGTGGCTATCGCGCGTGGATGATCGGACTCGGCATCGCGTGGGTCGTCGGACTCGTCGTGATCCTTCTCGGATTTCGCAAGAAGCGCGCGGCGGATCGCGCTGCAGCGCCGCGACCGCGCACGTTGGCGGAGCGCTTGCGCCCTCTCGTCGAGAGCGCGATGGCGGGCACGTTGGGCAATGCCGAGCGTGCGCAGCTCGAGCTCGGGCTCGTCGCGTATTGGCGTCGACGTCTCGGCCTCGACGCGGAGCGACCGGATGCGGCGATCGCGGCGTTGCGTGCTCACCCTGAGGCCGGGCCGTTGCTCGCGCAGCTCGACGCGTGGCTGCACAAGCCGGGGCCGCGTGAAGCTATCGACCTCGATGCGCTGCTCGCGCCGTACAGGAACTTGGCCCCGGACGCGCTCGAAACGGGCGCTTAGGAGCTGATCGGCGTGGATTTCCTCGCATCTTTTCGCACGCCGTCGGCGCTGTTCCTGCTCGTCGTGCCCGTCGCGTTGATCGCATGGGTGTGGAATCGAAGCTCCGGCGCGGTTGCGTTGCCCTTCGATCATGCGCCGTCGTCGCCGCGCAGGTGGACGACGTTCTTCCTGCGCTCGGCCGAGACGCTGCCGGCGCTCGTGCTCGCGCTCGTCATCGTCATCCTCGCCGGGCCGCAGTCGTGGGACGAGCCCAAGTCGAAGCGCGTCCTCACGAACATCCAGGTCTGCGTCGACGTGTCGGGCAGCATGATGGCCAAGTTCGGCGAGGGCACGCGCTACGAAGCGGCGATGCGTTCGATCGACGCGTTCCTCGACATGCGCAAGGGCGACGCGTTCGGGTTGACGTTCTTCGGCAACGCGACGTTGCACTGGGTTCCGCTGACAACCGACACGTCGGCGTTCCGCTGCGCGGCGCCGTTCATGAAACCCGGATCGCTGCCGTACTGGTTCAACGGCACTTCGATCGGCGCAGCGCTGCTCGCGTGCCGCAAGGAACTGATCGAGCGCGAGGAGGGCGATCGCATGATCCTCCTCGTCAGCGACGGTCAGAGCGCGGACTTGTACGGCGGCCGTGACGAAGAGATCGCGCGCGAGCTGAAGAAGGACGGCATCGCCGTCTACACGATCCACATCGCCGAAGGGAAGTTGCCCGACGAGGTCGCGCGAATCGCGGGGCTGACCGGCGGCGAGTCGTTCAAGCCCGAGGACGAAGAAGGCCTGAAACGCATCTATGCGCGCATCGATTCCATGCAGAAAGCGCGCATGGAAAAGTCGCAGGCCGAAGCGGCGGACGACTTCGGTCCGTGGGCGCTCGGGGCGTTGACGGTGCTCGGACTCGGGCTCTTGGCGCTGTTCGGATTGAGGACGACGCCGTGGTGAACGACCCCGATCTCGCGCCGCTCGCGTTGGCGGGACTCGTGCTCGTGCTCGGGGGAATCGCCGAGTGGGTTCACGCGCGCAGAACGGCGCATGTCGCGCGACTCGCGTTCGGTCCGAGCGGGAAACCGACGCCGTGGGCGCGCGGCGCGCCGGTGTTGCGCGTCCTCGCGTTCACGGGTCTCGCGTGGGGACTCGCGACGCTCGCCCTCGGCGAACCGAAGCGCTACGACCTCTCGGGAGCGAGTTCACGCGCCGAGCGCGATCCCGAACACGTGCTGCTCGTACTCGACGTCTCCCCCAGCATGCGCCTCGTCGATGCCGGTCCCGACAAGAAGCAGAGCCGCATGATGCGCGCTCGCGACTTGATGGAGTCGTTCTTCGACCGCGTGCCGATGGAAGAGAACCGCGTCACCGTCGTCGCGACGTACAACGGCGCGAAACCGGTCGTGGTCGACACGGCGGACGTCGAGGTCGTGCGACACATCCTCGGTGAACTGCCGATGCACTATGCGTTTCCCACGGGGAAGACGAAGATCTTCGATGGGCTCGAGGAGGCAGCACGCATCGCGAAGCCCTGGAATCCGGGCTCGACGACGGTGATCGTGCTTTCCGACGGCGACACCGTGCCGGCGACGGGGATTCCGCGCATGCCGGCGTCTGTTCGCTCCGTGCTCGTCGTCGGCGTCGGCGACAGCCAAGTGGGCAAGTTCATCGATGGACGCCAATCGCGCCAGGACGTGCCGACGCTGAAACAGATCGCCGCGCGCCTCGGGGGCACGTACCACGACGGGAACGCGTTCCACATCGGATCCGGCCTGATCGCGAGCGCGATGGGACGCGAAGACGAGGACGTCTTCGAGCGCCTGACGCTGCGCGAATATGCGCTGATTCTCTGCGCTTCGAGCGCGGCAATCCTGGCGTTCCTGCCGATCCTCTTGATGGCGTTCGGGACGAAGTGGCGCGCGGGGGCGTCGAAGCGTCCAGCTGCTCCGAATGCGGCGGGAAAGACGGTCGGTAACCGCGCGGCCGCGGCGGCGATAGGATGAGAAGGTCCCCACGAGGTCAGTTCGCATGAAAAAGCTCCTCCTGTTCGGTTGGTTGCTCTTACCTGTCGGCGCGGGCGCGTATCACTTCGGCCCAGGCCAAGTCGACGCGCGCACCGACAAGGCGTCGGTCGCAGCACGCGACGCGGAATCGATCGCTGCCGAAGCACGCGCGATCGCTGCGCGCGACGGTGACGAAGCAGCACGCGGAACGTGGGCAGCGGCGGCCGAGGCGTACGAGACCGCGCTGCAAGAGTTGCCGCCGGGGAACGAAGCACAGTCCCGCGCGCTACGGCTCGAGCTGGCCAAGGCGCGCATGTTCATCAGCCAGTTGCCGGAAGCGCACCGCGACCTGATCTCGCTCGTCGACGAGCTCGAGGACGACGCTGCCGCGGATCCGAAACTGCTCGCTGAATCCCGCGGTGCTCTCGCGAACGCGCAGTACTACCGCACTTGGCTCATGCGACTCGAAGGCGCGCCGCGCGACGAGTGGGAACCGGAGATCGAAGCGTCGCGGCAGAACTATCGCCTCGTCGCGGAGACCGCGACCGAGCGCGGCGACGTCGAAGTCGCGCGCGCCAGCGTCGCCGATGTCGAAGCCGCGGTGCGTCTCGCGCGGATGGACATCTCCGACCTGCAGGGTCTGCCACTCCCATCGCAGTGAAAGGGTTGCAACAGTGGCCGCGGTCGCGGCCAGAAGCCCGGTAAGAAGCCCGGCAAAGCTCAAAAGGATGGCGGCGGGGCAGGACTCGGCCCGTTGCCTGACGGCTCGGGTTCGTGATCGGACCGTCCCCCGCGTTCGTTCGCTCGCACTGCTCATTCCCCTCGGATTCGCGCGTCCTCTCGGGCGTGTGAGCTTGGAGATTTCGTGATGACGTTCTTCCGCGCTGCCTTCGTATTCGCTCCGCTCGTCCTGTCGCCGATCGCTACCGCGCAGACGATCACACGCATCGTTTCGTTCGGAGGCGGCGCGACCGAAGTCGTCCTCGGCGACGACGGCTCCGGCCAGGAGCCTGAGGTGATCGTAGAGGAGGGCCAAGCGCCTCCGACCGAAGGCGAGAAGACTTCGAGCAAGCCCAGCGCGCGGCAGGAGAAGCTCAAGAAGCTCGAGTTCGATCGGCGGCCGTCGGCGGTGCTCGCGGCGTGGGCGAATCCGCCGAAGCCGGGTGATGCTCCGAAGACCGGCGCCGCCGAGAGCCCGGGTGACGCCGGCCCCGCCGTTGAGGTTGCGGTGCTCGACGATGCCTCCAGCGCGGTGGCCGCGCTCGGGGCACTTGGTTATGCATCCACGACGAGCGTTGGTGTTTCCAGCGCGCCGGCGACACCCGCCGCGCAGCCCGTCGTGGTCGGTGGATACGCGATCACGGCGAGCGGGCAACCCACCGTCGTCGCCGGACAGGCTGTGTCGGTCCCGGCTCAGCCTGCGACGAGCTCGAGCGATCCCGTGCCGGCGACCGAGCCGCTCGACGAGGATGCGCAGAAGAAGGCCGACAAGGAGGCCAAGAAGAAGGCGGAAGCCGAAGCCAAGTCCAAGAAGGCCGCGGAGGAGACCGCGAAGAAGGCCGCTGAAGCGAAAGCGATCGAGAACGAGATGTCGACGTTGCAGCGCAACGTCACGCTCGGCGATTGGGCCGCTGTGAAGGCCTACTACGCGACGCTCACGGAGGACGAGCGCAAGGCCGGCTTCGAGCGGATGCTGCAGTCGCTCCAGCAAGGTCCGCAGAAGCGGCCGAACGTCCCGCAGCAAGGTCAGGCTTACATCGAGAAGAACCGCTTCTCGCCGGCGGACGTGCTCGGACTAAGCGAAGTCCGTGGCGCGAAGCTCGTGAAGGCGGAGCTCGACAAGCTGGGCGCGATCCTGCGCTTGGCTCTCGATCAGGGACACCAAGTCGACGGTTTCCTGGCTGAGATCGGGCCGCGAATCGGCGCCGATGGTTTCGCGCTCGATCGAAGGCAGCTGGCGCTCGCTCTCGCGGCGGCCAACGAACTCGTGCGGCTCGGAGATTGGTTGCCGACGTTCGACGAGGCGGAGAAGGCCAACGATCGCGAGGGACTGAACTTGCTCTCGCGTCACTATCTCGCGCAATTCGACCGCGAGAAGAAGACCGATTGGCTCGTGAAGGCGTGGCGTGTGACCCAGTCGGCGCTCGCAGCGGGCGACGTCAGCGAGGAAGCGAAGACCGAAGCGTTGCAGCGCGCCGTCGACATCGCACCGAAGATCCAGAAAGACCTCGGCTCGGCGTGGCTCGACGAGAGCTTCACGGCGCGACCCGAACGCGGGATGGAGATCCTGGCATCGATCGGCACGTCGTCCTCGCAAGCGTTGGCGGCGAAACCGATGGACGTCGACCATCGCACGCGGTTGCTCGAGCTGCAGACCACGGCGACGAAGGCTTTGCTCGCGACGGCGCCCGAGCGCGCGGACTCGTGGTCACGCGAGCTCACGATGCTGGCGCACAACTGGTTGCGCGAGGCGCAGGTCACGTACCAGTTCGACAAGTCGACGTCGCTCGGTCCGCGCATGCAGCGGGACAACTACGGCAACTTCTTCTTTTGGGATCCCGACAACCAACAGTTCCAAGGCAACGCGCCGCAGACGGTCACGATTGCGAAGCTACTCGCGATTCGACCGAACGACGCCTGGCTCGCGCGAGTCGAGTCGACGTTGCGCCCGAAGATCGACATGGTCTCGGCGCAGCTCCTCTTGAAGGTCGGCGAAGAGGAGAAGGCGTTCCCCTACATCGAGGGAATTGCCGCGGCGCATCCCAAGCCCGCGAAGGAACTAGTCGACGAATTCCTGCGCGTGTGGGCCAAGAACCACGATCCGAATCAGAGCCAGAACCGAAACCAGTACGTCTACTTCTACGGTTTCGAGGAGCGCGCGAACTCGATCCCGCTCACGCGTTCGAAGCAGGAGCGGAACCTGACGGAACTCGGCGAATGGCTCGCGCGCTTGCGCAAGCTCGACGTCGACATCGATCAGAAGCTCGTCGCGGGTGCCTTCTCGGCCGCGCACGGCAAGGCCGAGGTCTATCGGCTCGAGACGATCGAAACGCTGTTCGGACCAGTTGATTCGATCGATCCGAAGACGCTCGCTGCGCTGCTCGAGCAGATGCGCGTGAACTTGGCCGACGTGTGGAGCGATCCCGCGGTCCAGAAGGACGCGAAGACGAATCGCGGCCAACAGGACATCCGCGCCGAAGTGCTGCGCGGCTATGAACTGGCGCGTACGACCGTCGAGCGCGCGGTCGCGGCGCAACCGAAGAGTTGGCGACTCCTGCATGCACAAGGCGCGCTCGAGCACGACGAGAACGACTATCGCGCGACGCTGCAGAAGGACACGGAGTTCACCAGTCGTCGTCAGGCGGCGCTCGGGACGTTGGAGCGCGCGGCAGCGCTGTATGCGTCCGAGCTGGAAGAGATCGAACGCGACGAGGAATCCACCGACGTCTTCGTCACGTGGTTCTACTCCGCGCTCGGCGCTGTCGACCTGAAGAACGTGACTCACGAGAAGCAGCTCGCGGGCGCCGAGATCCCGAAGCTCGCTGCTGCACTGCGCGCGATTCCCAGCGAACGCGGCGAGCGTCACATGGCCTCGTTCGCGAACGCGATCTTCACGCGGATGGGCAGCGCGGCACCGGCCGTGAAGTACCGCTATGTCCGCGAAGGCTTGGCGATCGTCGGTGACAACGACCTCGCGGCCGAAGCGCGCAAGCTGGCCGACTACTACGGCGACCTCGTCACCGAGATCCAATTCCGCGCGACGATCGACGGACCCGATCGCGTCGGACACACGACACCTTTCGGCCTGCGCGTCGACATCCGGCACACGCGCGCGATCGAGCGCGAATCCGGCGGCTTCTCGAAGTACCTGCAGAACCAGACCGCGAACAACTTCGGCTTCAACTACGGTCGTCCGCTCGAGGACTACCGCGACAAGTTCGAAGAAGTCGCGCGCGTCGCGTTGAACGAGCACTTCGAAGTCTTGTCGGTGACGTTCAACGAGCCGAACGCGCGCTCGAAGTCCGATCCCGAGTACGGCTGGCGCGTCACGCCGTACGCGTACCTCCTCTTGAAGCCGCGCGGTGCACAAGTCGATCGCATTCCGCCGCTGCGGCTCGACCTCGACTTCCTCGACACGAGCGGCTACGCCGTGCTGCCCATCGAGTCGAGCATCGTCCCGATCGACGCAAGCGAGGCGACCGGCGATCCGCGACCGTTCACGAAGCTCGCGCTGACGCAGACGCTCGACGAGCGGCAAGCGAAGGACGGGAAGTTGCTGCTCGAGATCAAGGCGAACGCGCACGGGCTCCTGCCGCCGCTCGCCGATCTCCTCGACGTGTCCCCCGCTGGTTTCGAAGTCGCGAAGGTCGAGGACCGCGGCACCTCCGTCGTGAAGCTCGAAGAAGAAGGTTCGACCATCGCGGCCGAGCGCTTGTGGACCGTGCACCTGAAGGCGAAGGACGGCGCCGCTGAGTTGCCGACGACGTTCGCATTCCCGATCCCAAAGGTCGAGACGGTGACGCAAGAGCGCTTCCGCTACGTCGACGCCGACCTCGCGAGCGTCGAGCCCGTCGTCACGCTCGAACGCCGCTACGGCGAACCGAGCCGCGCGTGGATCGGTTGGACGCTGCTCGCCCTCGGCGTCGTCGCCGCCGGAATTTGGCTGCTGCGCCGCGCAT
>JAYTBY010000540.1:0-7306 GCA_043736755.1 Planctomycetota bacterium
TGCCGACACGCCGGACGACGCGCGACGCCGTGCGAACGCGGAAGCGATGTCCGGTACCGCTGCCGATCCTCGCGGCGACGACCGACCCAACCTTCGGTCGGGCTATCGTCGCGACGAAGGGCACGAGACGCGCGCTGCGGCGCCGCAGCGGCGACCCTACTTGCCGCGCGCTTCGAGCTCTGAGCGACCCGCAGCACCGCCGCGCTCCACGGAACCTCCCGGCGCCGGATCTCGCGGCAAAAGATCTCGTGAGCCTGAAGCTCGCGCACCCGGGTCGCGTGGATCCGGACCTCGCGCACCTGCACCCAAGAGCGCCGCTCCGCGCGCCGCCCGACCGCGTGCTGACGACGCAGGACCGAAGAAGAGACCGAGGAGCGATCGATGACGACGGCGGTACGAACGGAAGCCGTGGGTGTGATCGGAGGCTCGGGGCTCTACGACTTGCCCGGTCTCACGGAGATGCGCGAGATCGCGCTGACGACGCCGTTTGGCGCGCCGAGTGACGCGTACGTGACCGGACGGATCGGCGGCGTGCCCGTCGTGTTCCTTCCGCGGCACGGACGCGGACACCGCATTTCACCGAGCGAAATCAACTTCCGCGCGAACATCTGGGGGATGAAGAAGCTCGGCGTCTCCCGGATCGTGTCGATCTCCGCCGTCGGCTCGATGCGCGAGGACATCCACCCCGGAGACTTCGTCGTCATCGACCAGTTCTTCGACCGCACGCGTCATCGCGCGGACACGTTCTACGAGGGTGGCGTCGTCGCACACGTCATGTTCGCGGATCCTGTGTGCGGCGATCTGCGCCAGCTCCTGCTCGCGACCGGGCGCGAGCTCGGCCTCACGATGCACGACGGTGGAACCTACGTGAACATGGAAGGCCCGCAGTTCAGCACGCGCGCCGAATCCCGCATCTATCGCCAGTGGGGCGTCGACGTGATCGGGATGACGAACCTGCAAGAGGCGAAGCTCGCCCGTGAGGCCGAGATCTGCTACGCCACCGTGGCGATGGCGACGGACTACGACTGCTGGCACGAGGGTCACGACGACGTGACCGTCGAGTCGGTGCTGAAAGTCATGGCCGCGAACGTCGGCAACGCGAAGAATTTGCTTGCGGGGGCTCTGGCTAGGATCCCGGTGCAGGGAAGTTGTCCAGATGGCCGAGCCATGTCCGGCGCGATCATGACCGCGCACGACCGGATCCCAGCGGACGCGCGGCTGCGCCTCGGCCTCCTCATCGGCAAGTACGTGAAGTGAAGCGCGCGCGCGGACTCACGGTCCTCTTCCTCGCGCTCGCCTCGTGCGCTTCGCAGACCCGCGAATTGTCCGACGCGGACCTGATCGAACTGAGCGCTGCGGCCGAGGCCGCACCGAAGATCCTGCCCGCCGCGCACCGCGGTCCGCCCGTGGCTCCGGGAGTGAGTGGCACCGCCCGGTTCACTGCGCACGTCTACGCTGCGTTCTCCGCCGACGCAGCGTTCGCGATCACGCGCTTCACGGATCGTTGGTATCGCGCACCCGGCAACGAGGGGTTCGAAGCGACGCTCACCGAGTTGGAGCGCGCGCTGCGGGCCGTCGGCTACGGCACGCGGGCGGACCTCGAGATCGCCGTCATCGAGACGCCGATGCGAGGACCGGCGTGGACGCCGCGACGGGCCGAGCTCGCACTCGTCCTGGACGGAGAAACGCGCGTCCTGCATTCGTTCAGCGCCCCCGAGGACCGCGATCGCACGATGCTGCCCGTCGGTGCGCCGTCCGCCGAGCTCGAGGCGCGGCTCGTCGTGCGCCTCGAGGACTGCGCGCCCGGAACGGCGCTGCTCCTCGAGGGCGGCCTCCGTGGTGACACCCTGCGCGACGCCGCTGCGAAGGGCGCCGTGCTCGCGATCGCGAGCGACTTGGCGGCGTACAACGTGGACCCCACGGGTCGCGACCGTCATCTCGACGCGATCGGTTTCCGCTCGGTGCGCGCGGATCCACCGCTCGCCGTGGTGCAGGTTTCGCCCAGGTCGGCCGAGGCGTTGCGCGCGGCAGCGAAACAGAAGTCGGCACTCGTTCGTTTCAGTGCGGTCGTCGAGACGAACGCGCGTCCGCTGCGGACGTTGGTCGCGACCGTGGTCGGGAGCAAGGAACCCAGTCTCGCAGTGCCCATCGTCGCGCACGTCCAAGAGCCGGGCGCGTGTGACAATGCCAGCGGAGTCGGCACGGTGATCGAATGCGCGCGCGTGCTCGCCGCGCTCGTCACGAGCGAAAAGCCCCTTCGACCCGCGCGCTCGATCGCATTCGTCTTCGGCGACGAGATGGAACAGAGTCGCGTGTGGCTCGAGCATTCGGGGCGCACCGCGCTGGCTGCGATCGCCGCGGACATGACGGGAGAGAGCCGTGCCGAGACTGGCGCCTGGCCTCTGCTCGAGCGTGCGCCCGATCCCGGTGCATTGAAGCCGCTTCCGCCCGACGTGCACACGGCCTGGGGCGCGAGCCATGTCTCCGTCGACGAACTCTGTGCCGACGGTGTCGCCGTGATCCTCCGCCAGGCTCTGGCCGACGTCGCGCTCGCCTGCGGCGGTTGGGAAACCGCCGAGCATCCGTACGAGGGCGGCAGCGACCACGTCGTGTTCCTCGATGCCGGAGTTCCGGCCGCTCTCCTGTGGCACTTCCCCGACTGGTCGTACCACACGAGCGCGGATCGTCTCGAGCTGGTCGATCCTTCCGAGATGCGGCGCAGCGGGACCGCGATCCTGTCGGCCGCGCTCGCGCTCGCGGACGCGCAGCCGGCGGATCTCGACCGGTATCTGTGGAGCACGAAGCTCGAGGTCGACATGCGCGTGAAGGCCGCTGTCGCTGCTTCCGACGAAGAACTCGCGGCTCGCTGGCGCGATCACGGCGCTGGAGTCCGTCAATGGCTGCGCGAACTGTGCCTGGGCGCGAGTGCGCGAATCCCGGCGGAAAACAGACTGAAACGAGGAGGTTGATCGTGAGCGATCGAACAGAGACGGAATCGAATGGGCGCACCGTGGATCGCCGCACGCTGCTCGGCGGCGCGGTTGCTGCGAGTGCGGCGTTCACCGCGTGCCGCGGCACGGCGAGCGCGGAGACGGTGACGGCTCGCGAAGCGACCGGCGCTCCGGCATTCGTCGTGCGCGGCAAGCCGCGCCCCATCCTCGTCGGCAGCAACAACGGGCTCCCCGGGATGAAGGCGCACTACAAGGCGCTCCTCGACGGTGGCGATCCGCTCGACGTCGCGATCGAAGTCGTCAAGGTCACGGAAGCCGATCCGAACGACGACTCCGTCGGTCTCGGTGGTCTCCCGAACGAAGACGGCGTCGTGCAGCTCGACGCGGCCTGCATGTACGGCCCGCGCCACAAGTCGGGCGCGGTCGCGTGCATCGAGAACATCCTGCACCCGAGCGAGGTCGCGCGGCTCGTGCTCGAACGCACGGATCACTGCTTGATCGTTGGCGACGACGCTTACCGCTTCGCTCGGTCGCACGGACACGCACACGTGGAGCTGCTCACCGAAGCGACGCGCAAGAAGTGGATGGAGTGGAAGGAGAACCACTCGCAGGACGACGACCGACTGCCGCCGCCGCCGAAAGTCCCGTGGCTTGGTGCCCTGCCGCTCGTCGAGCGCGACGAACGCGTGGCGGCTCGCTCCGCGGCGATGCGCGTGCGGCAGTGGGGGACGATCCACTGCTCGGCGATGGCGGGTGACGGCCGCATCGCGTGCACGACGACGACCTCGGGGCTCTCGTGGAAGATCCCTGGTCGCGTCGGTGATTCGCCGATCCTTGGTGCGGGCCTGTACTGCGATCAGGAAGCGGGCAGTGCCGGTGCAACAGGGCGCGGCGAAGCGAACATCCTCGCAAACGGCGCCTTCGCGATCGTCGAACTCATGCGCCAGGGCGCGAAGCCGCTCGACGCCGCGATGGAAGTCCTGCGGCGCGTCACCCGGCAAACGGAACGTCAGGCGCGCTTCCAACCCGAGATGCTGGACGAGAGCGGGAAGCCTGCTTTCAACCTCACGTTCTACGTGCTCGGCCTCGATGGGACGGTGGCCGGCGCGTGCTTGCTCGCCCCACGTGCGGACGCGAACGATCGACCGAAGTACGCGGTTTCCACGCCGGAAGACGGCCCGCACCTGCGCGAACTCGAGCCGCTGCACACCTGATCGTGCACTCTGCGCGCACGAGCCTTCGGACGCCCTCGTTCGGGCGACGTCGAATGGCTCGCTGGTCGCCTCAACGCATCGAGGTGGCGAACTCTTCGCGCGAGATCACGCCGTCGGCGTCCGTGTCGAGCGTCGCCAGGACGACGGCCGGTCGCACCGCGCTGCTGAGTGGTCGGTTCAGATCCTCCAGATCCTGGAGCCCGATCCCGCCGCTGCGGTCGTAGTCGAGCCGCTGAAAGACCGGAATCGGCCCCGGCGTCCGTCGCGGGCCGATCGTGCTCCCCGTTCGGGCGTCGTCGGCTTTGGTGCGATCGAAAAGCTCAGCGAGCGTCATCGACTTCTTCGCCCTCGACGAGCGCGGGTCGGGATGGAGCATGGACGAGAACTCCTCGAGTTCGCCGTGATCGATCCCACCGCTGCGGTCTCGGTCGAACGTCGTGACGATCACGAGCGGCGACGGATCGTCGATGCGCGCTGCATCCAAGGCGCGATCGACCTCGGACTCGGTGAGCATGCCGTCCAGATCGTCGTCATAGGCGAGGAGTAGAGCCTTCCCGTCCTTCTTCGCCGCCCTCGGCGCATCGGGTTTCGCGCGCGGGGCCGTGAACACACCGCCACGTTCCGTGATCTTCAGGTACCGCTTCGCGAATTCGGCGAGGACGATGACGCCGTCGCGATCCGTGTCGAACAGTGCGAACTCGGACCGCTCGACGCCCATGCTCTTTTCGGCTTCGCTGAACCGGATCATCCCGTCCTTGTCCCAGTCGGCAGCCTCGAAGTAGATGCTGGATAGATCGTCCTCGGCCGCCGCACCACGTCCCTTGTCCGCGGGCGCCGCACCACGTCCCTTGTCCGCGGGCGGTGCGCCGCGTCCTTGCGGCAGGGCCGCGGCGACGACGGTGGCCGTGGTGAGGGCGAGCACGAATCCGAGCGGCATCGCGAAGTGGCTGGTGGCGAGGTTCACGTGACTAAGATCGGCAGAAGGCGTTGTGGGTCAAGAGCGCCCGGCTGCCGCGGCCATCAGGCGCTCGGCGACGCGGTCTACGTCCGCTTCCGTGAGGAAAGGATGGATGGGCAGGCAGACGATCTCTCGCGCGAGCGTCTCGGCGTTCGGGAAGTCGCCCGGGCCGAAGCCCCAGGGGCGCGCCGCCTCCTGGACATGCACGGGGCTCGGATAGTGGACCGCGAGCGCGATCTTCGCCGGCTTGAGCGCCTCGATCACAGCCTCGCGTCCAATCGGGCCGCGGATGCGCACCGAGTACTGGTGGTAGACGTGCACAGCGTTGGGGACGCGCGTGAGCGGCAGGACTTCGGCACAACTGCGGAACGCCGCGTCGTAGCGTGCTGCGAGCACGCGACGGCGATCGTTCCAAGCTGCGAGATGCGCGAGCTTCACGTTCAACGTCGCGGCCGGGATGCCTTGCAGGCGCGAGTTCGTGCCCAACTCCGCGTGCGTGTAGCGCACGGGCGATCCGTGCTCGCGGATGCGACGGATGCGCGCCGCGAGGGCGTCGCTCTTGGTGAGGATCATCCCGCCTTCACCACACGCGCCCAGGTTCTTCGTGGGATAGAACGAGAACGTGCACGCGTCGCCGAGTTGCGCGCACGACACGCCGTCGCGCGACGCGCCGTGGCTCTGCGCGCCGTCCTCGACCAGCGCGAGCTTCTTCGCATCGGCGATGCGCCGGAAGGCCTTCATGTCGGCCATCTGGCCGTACAGATGCACGGGCAGGAGCGCGGTCGTCTTGGGCGTGATGGCCGCTTCGACCAGCGCGGCGTCGAGGTTGGCTGTGGCCAGCTCGACGTCGGCGAAGACCGGCTGCGCGCCCATCCACGCGATCGCGCCGGCCGAGGCGAAGAACGTGAACGGGGACGTGACGACGTGATCCCCGGGTTGGACACACGCGGCGCGCAGCGCGATGACGAGCGCATCCGTGCCATTCGCGACGCCGATTCCGTGTGCGACGCCGTGGAGTGCGGCAAAGTCTCGTTCGAGCTTCTCGACCTCGGGCCCGAGGATGTACTGGCCGCTGCGTAGGACGCGCAGCACGGCCTCCTCGAGAGCCGGGCCGAGGGCCGCGCGCTCTGCGACGAGGTCGATGGGGGCGATGGGTCTCAGGTCGGTGGCTTGGGCTGCGATGCTCATCGGTCCTGGAAGGATACCGAGCGTCGCGCCCGCGTCATCCGCCCAGGCTGTCCGGCGGTTTCACGACGTGGTCCTCCGGGGGTGCGGTCAGGACCCTGTGGAAGCACCAGATGCCGAGGCCCCAGACGAACGCCAGCGAGCCGATCATGAACAGCATGCCAAGGATGGTCATGGATCACTTCCTCCCTGTCTTCGCCGGTGCGGCGACCCGGTCTTCGTCGGGTTCACGTTCCCCATCCACGTCCAGGCCGGCGGCGCGCCAGCGCTTCTCGCCGATGTACGTGAAGAGGCACAGGAGCGCCGTCACGGCGATCACGAGGACGATCGTGTTGCGCGCTACGGCGTTCTGGCCGAGGGCGGCGACCCAGTTGCCGAGGTCGTTCCACGCGAACCGTCCGATCGTGACCAACAGGTAGGCCGGCGCAACCCATTTCAGCACGAACCACATGATGCGCGGGATGCGCAGGTGCGCACCGTGGTGCGCCTCCTTCATGCCCGGCTCCATCCCCCAGATCCACGCGAAGCAGATCACCTGCACGGCCGCGAGCACGACGATCAGGAACGTGCCGACCCAGTCGTCGATCGTGCCCAGCGCGGTCATGCCGCCACTGAACCAGATGCACCAACCGGAGCCGATGAGACCGAGTACCGCGACGACAGCGATGGCCTTGCCGCGCGCGATGCCCAACGACTCCTCGACGAACGCCAAGGTCGGCTGGTACATCGAGATCGAGCTCGTGATGGCCGCCAGGAACAGCATGAAAAACCACAGCGCGCCGAACAGGTTGCCGAGCGGCATGTGAGCGAACACGACGGGCAGCGTCGTGAATCCCAGTCCGAACGAGCCGCCCGCGACCGCTTCGGCCATCCCGGCCAGACCCAGGAAAACGAACGCGGCGGTCAACGTGATCATCCCGCCGAAGCCGACCTCGAACACCTCGTTCGTCGCGGACGCCGTCAAGCCGGAGAGCACGAGGTCGTCGCGCTTCTTCATG
>JAYTBY010000541.1:0-7276 GCA_043736755.1 Planctomycetota bacterium
TTGCTCCCCGAGTACGAGCTCGTGCCTGTGCGGGCTTCGTCGAGCACAGCGAGTGGGACTCACGCAGATCGACTTTCCGACCGTGAATTGCAGCCCGGAACACGCCTCGAGAGCGCGGATGGCGCGTCGATCGCCGCGGACGCGCCGTCGGGCTCGCCGATCTCTGCCGAATCGAACACGGGCACCGAAGCCGAGGACTCGAGCGAGCTCGAACCGACTTCGAAGGACGAATCCGACGGCGGACTGTTCCCGCCTGGGCCAGTCGCACGCCTGCGCGTGACGCCGACGAAGCTGCGCGTGGCCCCAGGCGCCCAGCGCACGCTGCGCGCCGTCGCACTCGACGGCGACGGTCGTGCCGCCGATACCGACTTCACTTGGGAGTGGCGCCTCGAAGGCCCGGGAGAACTCGATTGGATGCGCGGCGAAGCGCGCTACCTCGCGCCGCCCGAGCCGGGCACCGCACGGATCGTGGTGCGCGCCGCAAGCGGATCCGACGCGGCGGAGACAGCGATTCCCGTCGAAGTGCTCGCTGAACTGGCCGGCGCCGAGCGCGCCGCCGGGATCCCCGAACCTTCCGCGGTCTACGCCCCGAACGAATCGTGGCGTTCACGACTCGCGGTCGGATCGTGGGAGTTCAACTCGGGCCATCGCGACTACCTCGCTGTCGAAGACGTCGAGGCGCGCCGACTGCGGTATCTCGTTCACCTCTTCGCCAAGGAAGTCGTGCTGAAGAACTTCGGGAGCCCCGGCGACGCGCACTTGCTCGAGCGGATGGTCGAAGTGCTCACGCACTTGGACACGGATCGGCGCGGGACGACGCGCTGAGCGGCCGGCTCGCCCGTCAGCACCCAACCGGCCCAGTCGCGTAGCGCGGGATGCCGCGCTCGTCCCTCGCCGTGCGTAGTTTCGGCTTCGCTTCCCACGGTGCAACGTACCGCGACTTCTTCTCGAGCCACTTGCGGCGATAGAACTCGATGATCAGGTCCTTCGTCGCTTCGTCAGAGACCCTCCACAAGCTCGTGATCACCGAACGCGCGCCGGCCCGATGCAGCGCGCGTCGCAGGCTCGCCACGCCTTGACCGGCGCGCTGAAGGCCCGACGTTCAGGCCATCGGCGATCCACCTGGCCGTGCATCGCACGAGAACGCCGTCGAGTCCAAACGTTCACAACCCGAGCGCAAGTCAGCTCGGGCCGCTGCACGCCACATCACGCGGCTCCCGAGCGTTACGACGAACACAGCACGAGTCCTACCCGAGGAATCGGGTGCCGGAATCGACGCGCGCTTCCACCCGCCGGGAGTGTGCGGAATCGGAGACGTGCCGAGTGGCTGTCGTCCGATCGATCAGCAACTCGGGCTCGCAGCCCCGCCCTGCGCCCGCTCCAGGATGCTCGTCGTCGATTTCCCGGGCACCATCGGTGCGAGGTGGACGACACCGCCGTGCGCTTCGACCCACTCGCGTCCCACGACGCCTTTGTCGGCCCAGTCCTGGCCCTTCACGAGCACGTGCGGCGTCACGCGCTCGACGATCTTCGCCGGCGTGTCTTCGCTGAAGCTGGTCACGGCGTCGACCATCTCGAGCGCCGCGAGCATCTCCATGCGGTCGTCGATCCCGTTCACGGGGCGCGTCGGCCCCTTCAAACGTTTCACGCTCGCATCGTCGTTCACGCCGACGATCAGCACGTCACCTTTCGACTTCGAGAAACGCAGGTAATCGACGTGCCCGACGTGCAGCACGTCGAAGCAGCCGTTCGTGAAGACGATGCGCTTCCCCTCGCGACGCCATTGCGCGAGCAACGTCTCGACCTCTGTGCCGCGCACGACCTTGCCGCGGTGCGGCGCGTGCTCAGCTAGAGCAGCGGCGAGTTCGGCGCGCGACACGGCATGAGTCCCGAGCCGCGCGACCGTGATCGCAGCGGCTTGGTTCGCAAGTTCGACTGCGGGTCCGAGCGGAACACCGTCCGCGAGATAGAACGCGAGCTGCGCGACGACCGTGTCGCCGGCACCGGTCACGTCGTACACCGCGCGAGCGAGTGCCGCGACGCGACCCGATTCGCCGCGACGATCGCGCCAGTAGATCCCGTCGGAGCCGAGCGTGATCACCGCGGAGTCGAGATCCGCCGTCTTCATCAGCTCGTCCGCCGCGGCGGGCAATTCCTCGAGCCGCGCGAGATTGCGCCCGACCGCTTGCTCGGCCTCCTTGCGATTCGGAGTCACGAGGGTCGCGCCGCGATAGCGCCGGTAGTCGTCGCCCTTCGGATCGACGAGCACGGGGATCTTCGCTGCACGCGCCGCCGCGATCACGGCCGCGATCACTTCGGGCACGAGGACGCCCTTGCCGTAATCGGACAGCACGACCGCGTTCGCCGCACGCACGCGCGCCGGCAAGCTCGCGACGAGCGCATCCAGCGCCGCGCCAGCGACGGGTCGCGCGTCCTCCCAATCGACGCGCAGCATCTGGTGCTGCCCACTCATCATCCGCGTCTTCTGGATTGTCGGCCGCGTCGAATCGACCGCGCAACCGCTCGTTTCGATGCCCAATTCCTCCAGCAAAGCGCGCAGCGCACGCCCCCAACCGTCGTCGCCGAGCACGCCCACGACGTCGACCTTCGCCCCCATCGCGACCAAGTTCGCCGCGACGTTGCCCGCGCCGCCGAGCTTCTCCTCGGAGCGCTTCGCGGTGAGCACGGGGATCGGCGCTTCAGGCGAGATCCGCGCGACGTCACCTGACACGTACCGGTCGAGGATGAGGTCACCGACGATGAGCACGCGCGGGGTGCCGCGCGTCGCGAGCACGCTCTCGAGTTCACGCAGATTCACGCTGCACCTCGCTCGTTCAGGCCATCGCCGAGGCGCGCATCGGGCACGAGGTAGTCGCGCACGTAGTCACCCACGGAATCCACGAGGCTCGTCGCGGGCTTCGTCCAGCCGGCAGTCGCGAGGCGAGCAACCGTCGCCTGCGTGAAGTACTGATACTTCCCGCGCAGGGCCTCGGGCATCTCGATGTACTCGATCTTCACCGGCTTCTCGATCGCCGCGAAGACGGCGCGCGCGAGTTCGTTCCAGGTCGACGCGCGTCCGGTCCCGACGTTGTAGAGCCCGCGTGCACGCTCGTTCTCCGCCAGGTGCAGCGTCATCGCGACGGCATCCTTCACGTAGACGAAGTCGCGCTTCTGCTCGCCGTCCTGGTATTCGGAGCGATAGCTGCGAAACAAGCGGATCGAGCCCGTCTCACGCACTTGGTGATAGGCCTTCTGCACGAGGCTCTTCATGTCGCCCTTGTGATCCTCGTTGGGCCCGAACACGTTGAAGAACTTGACGCCCACGATCGACTCGAGCATCCCCTCGCGCTCGGCCCACGCATCGAACATCTGCTTCGAGTAGCCGTACATGTTCAACGGTCGCAAGGTGGCGAGGTCCGCTTCGTCGGACATCCCGCGCACTCCGTCACCGTACGTCGCGGCGGAACTGGCGTAGACGAAGCGGATGTCCCGCGACAGCGCCCACTTCGCCAGCGTCTTCGTGTACTCGAAGTTGTTGCGCACGAGGTACGCGGAGTCGCGCTCCGTCGTCGAGCTGCACGCGCCCATGTGGAGCAACGTCGTGATGCCGCGCAGGCGACAGGAGTCCTGCTCCACGAGCGCGAGCAGATCGTCGGCCTCGAGGTAGTCCGCATAACGCAGCGGCGCCAAGTTGCGCCACTTCTCGGTCTCGTCGAGAAAATCGGCGATGACGACGTCCTCGACGCCGCGCTGGTTCAGCGCCCAGACGAGGGCGCTGCCGATGAACCCCGCGCCGCCCGTGACGAGGACGCGTCCCTTGCCGATTCCGCTCATGCGCGAAAGGTATCGGCTGAACGGGCGGGTTGGCAGTGCCCGATGACGCGCCGAATCGGCGAGGCGGTGGTTCAGGCCTCGGGAGCCGCTGATTCCGGCCCATTTTCGGCCAGCGCGAGCGCCTCCCTACTCGCACCCCGATACCGATCGTGGATCCACATGTACTGGTCCGACATCGCGCGGATGCGTGTCTCGAACTCGCGATTCAGGCGCGCGACGATCGCGTCCGGGTCGACGCCCGCGAGCTCGTCCGGATGGATCACGGTCGGCACGTGCACGCGCCAACGCCACGCGGCCGTTCGGTAGCAGAACCCGACGAGGACCGGCGTGCGCAGGCGCTTCATCAGGACTCCGGCGCTGCGGTCACAGCACGCGAGGCGTCCGAAGAAGGGTGCCAGCACGGGCCGCAGACGCGCGCGTTGGTCGAGCACCATCCCGAGGTAGCCGCCGCCGCGCAGGATCTGGCTGGCGTGCTGCATCGCGCCGCGGCGAGGAAGGCTGCGCAGACCGCGTGCTTCGCGCAGACGTTGGAGATGCGCCGAGAGCGGTCGGTTCTTCGGCGCCTTCACGACGGCGTAGAACGGATCGAAGCCGATGTAGGCGAGTGCCGCGGACCCGGCCTCCCAATCGCCGAGGTGCGCCGTGACGAAGATCGCGCCCTTCTTCTCGGCCCGCAGCTTTTCGGCGTCGGGATGGAGATCGACGCCGTCGAGATGCGCGCCGAGGTTCGCGTAGTCGACGCGATGCGCGAAGCCCGAGCTCTCGATCGTGACGCGCAGGAAGTGACGCCAAGCGGAGAGCACGCGTGCTTCGAGCTCGACCGGCTCGATCGCGGCCCCGTAGGCCGTGCGCAGGAAATCGCGCGCAGCATTGGAGTGCGAACGATCGACGCGTCGGGCCAAGCGCGCGAACCCCTCGATGAATGCTTCGCGCGGTCCTTCGGAGAAGCGCGACAGTGTGCTGAGCGCGCCGCGGCCGGCCGCGTACTCGAGCCAGGCCATCGCGCCGCCGCGTTCGCCCAGCGCGTCCTGACGCGGCACGGGCCAATCCTGCCGCAACGAAGGCGGGAGCAGGGACACGAACTCGTCGCTCACGCATTCCTCCGCGGATCGCCGGCGCGCGGCAGCGCATCGAGGAGTGCAGCGAGCGGACTCGTGCCGCGCACGATGCGGAATTCGATGTCCAAGTAGCGATGCGGGAGGCCGAGAACCGCGAGCTTGACCGCGTCCTTCCCGCTCACGACGAGCGGCCGAGTCACGCCCAACCCGTCGAGATCCGAGCGGTCGTAGCGATGGTGATCCGGGAACACACGATGTTCGTGCACGATTGCGCCGAGTCCACGCAACGTCGCTTCGAACGCCGCGGGATTCCCGAGCGCGCTGGCGACATCGATCTCGAGCCCGGCGAGCGTGGCTGGCGCCGTCTCGATTCCACGCTCGTCGACGAGGGCTCGCGGCGCGTGCACGGCGTGCGCGATCGGCCGACCGGGCGCGAACTGCGCGAGCTGCTCTTCGAGTCGATCGAGCGCGCTCGCGTCGACTTGATTGGAGCGGGTGACGACGATCGCGTCAGCGCGCGCAAGCGACGAACGCGGCTCGCGGAGCAGTCCACGCGGCAACAACGCGCACACCGGCTCGGCACCATCGACCGCCGGCAATCCCCACGGCCGCGTGGCATCGACGAGGACGAGATCGAGGTCGCGCGCGAGCCGCCGATGTTGGAAGCCGTCGTCGAGCACGATCACATCGACGCCGCGCGCGACGAGCACTCCGCCACCGCGCACACGGTTCGGATCCGCGACGTGTGGCACATCGGGCAGGAGCCGCGCGAGGAGTCGCGCCTCGTCATTCGACTCTCCCGCTGCCGCGCCGTAACCGCGCGAGAGGATCCCGGGCCGGAAAGCGCGACGACGGAGCTCACTCACGAGCCACACGCTGGCCGGCGTCTTGCCTGTGCCGCCGGCGGTCAGATTGCCGATCGAGACGACCGGCACGTCGAGGCGCGTCGCTGGAGCCAGCCCTAAGTCGTAGGCGGCGCGACGCGCCAGGACCGCCGCACCGAACAGCACGGCCGGCCCGTGCAGGAGTTCGATCGCGCCACCGCGAACGGCGAGACGCTCGGCTGGAGTCGGCGGTCGTGCGGGCGGAATGGTCATGGGGCGAGCGCTGCGAGCCTCCCGCGGCGGCCAGAACCTAACCGGCGCGGTCGACCGCGACGATCAGGGACGGACGCGAAAGCCCTCGCTCCGCGCGGCCTCGCTCAGTCGAGCATCGAGCGTGACGAACTCGAAGCCCACGGGATCGTCCGAGCACGCGATCAGGGCCGCTGCGAGCCGCATGGCGTCTGCGCACTGCAACGGGTGCAGCATGAGCAGGCGTTTGGCCCGGTTTTTCACGGCGGGAAGGCTCTCGACCGTATGGAACTGACGCAAGAGATCGTCCGCATCCTGCGTGGCTTGGTGCAAGTCATCGGAAGCGAGGCGACCTTCGCGAGCCATGCGTGCAAGCGCCGACCGGACTTCGACCTCGGTGAGCGTCCACACGACCATGTCGTCGTCATCCTCGACCCAAGTCCGGACGCGATCCGAGTTCTCCTCGCGAACAAGGAGCGGCACCACAGCGGACGAGTCCCAGAACCTCATCGCGAGTCGCGATCCCCGAGCAGTGCTCGCACGACTCCACCGGCGGAGGGCACGGGAAGCTTGCGGAGGACACCCAGGTCGCGCTTCGCACGCGGCCGCTGGACGATGCCTTCGCGGACGAGTCGAGCAAGGCGATCCTTGCCGGACGCGGCCGCAGGCGGAAGCCCCTCGATCCGCGCAATCTGCGTCGAGCGCTCGACGATCTCGATCGTCTCGCCGCGCTTCACCAGGCGCAGGTACTCGCTGAGTCGGTTCTTCAAGTCGGTGACGGCGACGCGCTTCATGATCAGGCTGGACCAGCCTGATCGGAAGCGCCTCACCAGCCACCTGTGTCGAAGGACGGGCGTTCAAGGCGCTCGCCCAGACCGCCTCGACCAGGCCAGTTCACAGCGACTGCGGCGTCTCTTCTTCCGGGATCAGCTCGATCAGGCCGCGCTCCATCTCGAGGAAGGCGATCTTGATCGGGTTGACCTCGCGGGTCTCGATCAGGGGCGCCGAGCCGCGGATCAGCTCGCGCACGCGCTTTTGCAGCAGCGCGGTCTTGTGGAAAGAACCGGAGACGGACTTCTGCAGACGTTGGGGCAGGGAGGTTTCCATGTGGTCTCGTCGAGAAGGGTCGGGGCGCCGGATCGGTGGCGATCGAATCGGAATCGGTATCGGGAACCCGAGAGAGTACGCGATTGCGGCGGGAACGGTCAAACGACCCCGGTCAGCGGGGCGCACGTCAGGATTGTGAGGAGGAGGGACGGTCATGCGCCCCACCCCGCCGCGCGCGCCGCGGAGCAGCCTGACCGCCCCTCA
>JAYTBY010000542.1:0-3335 GCA_043736755.1 Planctomycetota bacterium
TGGAGATCGGCGCGCGAGGCGCACCGATCTCCACGAGAACGGCGGAGCGGAGCCTGACTCCGTACGCTGCGCAATCTGCTACCGCAGATCGCTCGACGAATCCTCTTCGAGGTAGTCGTAGTCCAGATCGTCGAAGCTCTGCGCGACGTACCCGTCCTGCTTCGAGCGCTCGAACTCCTCGCCGTACGCGCGCAGCACGGCGCTTTGCACGAAATCGCGCGCGTCCTGGCTGATCGGATGGCAGATGTCCGCGTACAAACGCGGTCGGCGACGCTCGTCGAGCTCCCCGCGATCATCGGCGAGCCTGCCGCCGCATTCGTTGCAGAAATGGGCGCGAACGTGGTTCTTCGCGGCGCACGCT
Organism: Planctomycetota bacterium; assembly: GCA_043736755.1. Classification (GTDB taxonomy): domain Bacteria; phylum Planctomycetota; class UBA1135; order UBA1135; genus JAEUHZ01. Next base: position 362 of record JAYTBY010000542.1, read on the forward strand.
GGACACCGGTCACAAAGCTTGCGACTCGGCATCGCGACGAAGAGCCCCTTCGCGCCGTCGATGATCTTGATGTCGCGCACGACGAGCGTGTCGTCGAGGGTGAGGCTCGCGAAGGCACGCAGCTTGTCGCGCGCTTGGAGGAGCAACTTGATGCGGATCTCGGTGATCTTCATCGCTGCGACGCCTCGACCTTGACCTTGACCCGGACGCACGCAGGCGAGTCCGCGCGATGCCTGAGTAACGGTTCAAGTTTCCGAGACGAGAACCGCACCGTGTCCTGCTGGCCGGACGACGCGCGCGAGCCGAATCCCGAGGCCGCAGGCGCGCGCTCGTTCCTCGACGCGCCCCAAGTCGCGCTGTGCGTCGGCATCGTTGTCGTACAAGCCGAACCAGGACGAGCCACTGCCGGCGAGTCGCCACGTCGCGAGGCCCAAGGCGTCGAGCATTCCTCGCCAAGTCGCAAGATCAGGAATCGCGGCGAAGGCCGCGCGTTCGAGATCGTTGTGCAGAGTAGGCGCGGCATCGAGAGCGGTTCCGGCGAGAAGCGGGGGCAAGCTAGGCGCATGCGATTCGCGAGGCAAGGCTCGCGAATACGCCGCGGAGGTCGCAGCCAGGCACGCAGGCGTCACGATGGCGAGCATCCAACGCGGGCCAAGGTGCGTGACGACCTCGACGACTTCGCCGCGACTCGTTGCGATTCCTATTCCCGTGTAGGCTTTTTCAAAGAAGACGCAATCCGAGCCGAGGCGCGCGAGTTCGATTTCGGCGCGTGCTGCGTCCGCGCGCGCAGCACACGCTCGGGAAGTCGCGATCCAAGCCGCGGCCGCGTCCGAGGATCCGCCACCGAGACCGGCTTGACTCGGGATCGACTTCGTGAGCTCGATCTCGACGCCGGTCTCGCGCGCGACCGTTCCGCTCGCGCGAGCCACCGCGAGCGCGGCCAGCGCCGCACGGACCGCGAGGTTGCGCTCGTCGAGAGGGACGTCCACCGAGGCCGCGGGCCCACTCACCGCGATCGTGACGACCCCGGTCGCGTTCGTGCGCACGCGCACGACGTCCACGAGATCGACCGCCAGCATCCACGAGCGGATCTCGTGGAAACCGTCCGGCCGTTTCGCGAGCACTTCGAGGGTCAAATTGACCTTCGCGGGTGCCAGGGCGCGGATCCACGGCCCGCTCAACGTCGGCGGCCCTCCGGTTCGGGCGCGTCGAGGCACAGGGTGTCGATCAGCCGCACGCCGCCGATCCGCGCGGCCACCAAAGCTCGAGCGCGTTCGAGGGGCACGGTCGGTTCCTCGGGAGTCCAGCACGCGGGGTCGCGGACCGTCGCGTACTCGATCGTGAACGGGGCCGTTTCGAGCACGCTCCGCAGCGCTCGGCCGAGTGCCGCGGGGCAGCGCTCCCCCGCTCGCCAAGCCGACCGCGCCGCCAGCAATGCGCGATGGATCGCCGACGCCGCGACTCGATCCGCCGGCGCGAGACGTTCGTTGCGCGAAGACCGTGCGAGCCCCGACGCCTCACGCGCGGTCGGGCACACGACGATCGGCGGTCCACCGCGCGCCCGCGCCAAGTCCTTCACGACCAGCGTCTGCTGGAAGTCCTTCTCGCCGAAGTAGGCGACGTTCGGCGCGGTGACGTCGAAGAGTCGCTCGACGATCGTGGCGACGCCGGCGAAGTGTCCCGCTCGCAGTGCGCCTTCGAGTCCGAGCGCGCACGGTCCGGGATCACGCAACTTCTCGCGCGGCAGGGCTCCCGTCGCATCGAGTTCGCCGGGAAAGAAGGTGGCCAGCGTGCCTGTGAACGCCATCCCACAACCGGCGCGCGCGAGCAGCTCCACGTCGCCCGCGAAGTCGCGCGGATAGCGCTCGAAGTCCGTCTTCTCGTCGAACTGCAGCGGATTCACGAACACGCTGACGACAGCGAAATCGTTCTCGCGCGCGGCGCGGCGCACGAGATCGAGATGTCCCTCGTGCAAGGCCCCCATCGTCGGGACGAAGCCGATGCGAGCGCCGCCCGAGCGCGCGCTCGCACACCACGCTCGCGCCTCGGCTGGAGACCCGAGTGCCTCGATCGCACGCACGTCGCGCGGTGAAACGCGCAGTGCAGCCAGCGCCTCCAACACGTTCTTCCCCGTGTCGGCGAACACGAGGTCGGGTGCGATCTCCGCCAAAGGATCGAGCACGAACGCGCGCTGTTGTGCGCGCGGATGCGGCAGGACGATGTCCGCTGCATCGATCACGCACGCGCCGTGCACGATGAGATCGAGGTCGAGCGTGCGCGGCTCGTCGCGGACTCCCGGCATCCGCCGGCGACCGGCCGCGGTCTCGATTGCTTGGAGTCGTTCGAGCAACGCGCGCGGTGCGAGTTCCGTCTCGAGGAGCACCGCGCCGTTCCAATAGCGTCCTTGACCAGCCGGACCGCCGACGGGTTCGGTCTCGTGCCAGGCCGAAACGGCCACGACTCGCGTGGCCGGGAGTTCACAGAGACCCGCGAGCGCGCGCTCGACGTTCCCGGCGCGATCTCCGACGTTCGTCCCCACCGCGATGGCGGAGAGGCACCGACTCACGCGCCGGCCTCTGCATTCCCGACGTCCTTGCCGCCACGACGCATCCCGGCGCGCACCAATCCGATCAGGACGTAGCCGTGAAAAACGACGAAGAGCGCGAGCGCCGGGATGGTGAGCAGGAGCAGCGCCGCCACGACGACCCACACCAGGGTGAAGAACTGTCCGCGCCCCGTGAGCGCCGAAAACATGTGCGTGTAGCGCACGCGGCTCACCATGAGCAGGCCCAGGAACACGAGCGACACCCACAGGAGCGGCAAGGCGAACCCGAGGTCCATCTTCGTCGGCAAGTAGTCGAGGACAAGTCCGAGCGGCGTGCGAATCCCGTCCGAATGCTCGAGCCGAGGATCGCGCAACGTGACGTAGAGGAGGATCGCCGACGCGATCGTTCCCGCCGCAGCCGGTGACGGC
>JAYTBY010000543.1:0-3333 GCA_043736755.1 Planctomycetota bacterium
ACGCGCTTCGTCTTGCAGCACCCGCCCAGTGCGCCGGCGCCGCAAGCCGAGGTCGATTCGTTCTACGACTTGCCCTACCAGCGCGCGTGGCACCCCGCGCACGATGCAGCCGGCGGAATCGCAGCACTCGAGCCCGTGCGTTGGTCCGTGAACACGCACCGCGGTTGCATGGCGGATTGCTCGTTCTGCTCGATCACGTTCCACCAGGGGCGTTCGATCCAGTCGCGCAGCGAAGAATCCGTGATGAAGGAGGTCGCGGCACTCGCCGAGAACCACGACTTTCGCGGCACGATCACCGATGTCGGCGGGCCCACCGCGAACATGTGGGGGCTCGGTTGCAAGTTGCTCGAGAAGGGCGAAGCCTGTCTTGGGCGCGACTGCCTCACGCCCGATCCGTGCCCGGCGTTGCGACTCGACAAGACGACCGAGGGCTACCGCCGATTGTTGGCGCTCGTGCGCACAGCGAAGGGCGTGAAGCACGCGTTCGTGTCGAGCGGCATCCGCTACGACATGCTGCGCGACAAGAAAGGCGAGCTGCTGCCGTTGCACCACGACCTCGTGAAGCACCACGTGCCCGGACGTATGAAGCTCGCGCCCGAGCACGCGTCGGACGAGGTGCTTGCCGCGATGAACAAGCCACGCTTCTCGGTCTACGAGGACTACGAGAAGGACTACAAGGACGAGTGCAAGGCGACGGGCAAGGACCAGCACCTGGTGAACTACTTCATCGTCGGGCACCCGGGCACGGGTTTGCCACAAGCGATCGAACTCTTCGAGAAGTTGCTCGAGCGCAACTACAGCCCGGAGCAGGTGCAGGAGTTCATTCCATTGCCGATGACACGCGCCTGCGTGCAGTTCGTCACGGGCAAGGATCCGATGACGATGGCCGAACTCCACGTGCCGCGCGGCGAGCGTGAGCGTCGGATGCAGAAGGCACTCGTGCGCTGGAAAGCGCCGGAGAATCGCGCGCTCGTCGAAGAAGCGCTCGCGTCGGCGGGACGTCCGGACCTCGCCGCTCGCTTCCACCGAGCGATCGGCGGTCCGAAGTCGGCGGCCACGCGCGAAGCGGACATGGACCTCGACACCTGCGGTTGAGCGAGCCGCAGCGTTCCGCCGCGACTCGCTCCTTCGAACCGGGATCCGGCGCGTGATTGGCCTCGCCGTGGTGCCCGTTTCGATCGCGCGAGGCAAACGCGTGACTCACGCGGAGATCACGTGCCCCAGTCGACCTGCAGCGCGTTGCTCAGATTGAACGTGTCGCTGGTGCAGTACGTGGCCGAGTTCCGGTACCAGACCTGGTAGTAGCGCGTTGCCCCCGACGGCACCGATCCGGCCACCGACACGAGCGGGTCGCCGCTCGCCGGGAACTGTGCGATGCCGCTGACGGCCTCGGTCGAGATCAAGCGGATCACGGTGCCATCCGTGCAGCGCAATCCATCGCCGAACGTGACGCCGGCTCCACCGCTCTCGAGCGCCGTGCCTTGGAAGAACATGGCCGCATTCGTGCCCGGAACGGTGGCGAAGAGAGTGAGCGAATCCGCCGCGACCGCCGCGCCGCCGGTCGCCGTCATCAGCGATCCGTAGCCGAAGGAGTTCATGCAACCCTCACCGGCGGCTCCTGAGTTCGAGCACGGGCACGCCGTTGCGCTCCCGTCCCCAGCGCAGGTGCTCGTCACGCGCGGGGCAAACTCGTAGCAGACCGTGATGCTGACGAAAGTCGCGGAGGTGTCGAAGTCGAGACCCAGAGCGCCCCCGCCCGTGGCGACGCCGACGCCGATGTCGACCGCGCGCACGCGCGTGCCCGACGTGCCGGGATTCCCGGCCGGACCGGCGTAGAGGCCGAGCGCACCCGAATCGCTGCGCGAACCCGTGATCGAAACGAGCGGCATCGACGCCGAACCGAGCGAAGTACCCGACGTGCCGCCGTAGTCCTGCACTCCGTCGTAGGCGGGCAGCGAGTGCGTGGTGATCGTCGAAGATGTCGCCAGTCCGAAGGAGACATTGTCCGTCGCGTACGCATCCCCATTCGCGCCGCGCGTGAGCGTGACCACTGTCGCAGTGGGTTCCAGGTTCTCGATCCCCGCGGCGACAATGGCCTGGAGCTCGATCGTCACGGTGACCATCTGCAAGTTCCCTAACGCGATGTCGAAACGCGGGACGGCGATCTCGACGTCGAAGTTCGCCTTTGTCAGGGGCACGGAAACGGTGTGACAGATCTCGTCGGCACGGGCCGGATCCAGGGCGGTGGCGACGAGAATGGAAATCGCTGTGAAATCTCGAACGAAGGTTCGGTACGACACGGGAAGCTCCTAGAAAGCTGCTTCCGTCCGACTCGCCGAGCGCGCTTACGCGCGGTTCGTCGGACGAGGACAGGAGGAGCCCGAGCGCTCGTGTCGTGCTATTTCGTCAGCGGGCGTGCCGGTCTCACTCCGGCGTTCCCAGAGCCTTGGTCGATCGGTTCCGCATTCCGATACGCGGATCTCACGTAGAAAGCCGTGTTGTTCTCGAAGCTGCCACCGCGCAGCACACGTCGATCTTCACCGCCGGAGAGGACGAGACCGTCACCCTTGCGACGCTGAGTGGGGCGGTGCGCGTACACGTCCGCGCACCACTCGAAGACGTTGCCGCACACGTCGTGCAAGCCGAAAGCGTTCGCACGGAATCGGCCGACCGGCGCGTGCACGACGTAGCCGTCGTCGACGGAGTCCTCGTAGGACCAGTACGTGGGTCCGTGTTTCTTGCAGTGACGATCCGTGATGTTCGCGGCGCCGTTCAACGACGCGGCTTCCGTCCCCGTCCACCAAGGCGTCGTCGTGCCTGCGCGCGCGGCGTATTCCCACTGCGCCTCGGTCGGCAGCAGCCAGCCGTACCGCTCGAGGAGTTGCTGCGCCATGCGCCAGTTCAAGCCCTCGACCGGGTGCATCTTCCCGACGACCTCGTCGCCGGCGACCAGCGAGAACTCGGGGTAGAGACTCGGGTTCCAGCCCGTCCCACGCACCCATTGCTCCTGGGTCATCTCGTACTTCGAGATGAAGTACGCGTCGAGTTCGAACCAGCGTGGCGGAGTCTCGTTGTCCGTCGTCGCGGGATCGAATTGCGGCGCGGAAGGATCGTCCGCTTGTGCCCCGAGGATGAACTGGCCGGGTGGGATCAGCACGAACACGACCGCAGATTCCGGGGTGATGGCGAGCCGACCCGCGCCGTTGCGGACCGGTGTCACCCCCGAGGCGAGGTCCGCGAACTCTTGCAGGCCCGAGTCGGGATCGGCGCCCAACGGCACGAGTCCGACCTGCAGCCGTAGCGCGAGCCCGCGGAAGTTCGGATCCATCGCGA
>JAYTBY010000544.1:0-3329 GCA_043736755.1 Planctomycetota bacterium
GCGACTCCTCGAGAACGAGCCCCAGGCCGCGGCGCGTCCGCGACCGGCGTGGGTTCGATCGTCGGCGCCCGCAGAATCGTGGGAGCGCGAGCCGCGGGCTGCGCTCGTAGAACTCAGTCCGGTCACGCGGCTCTCGACCGGACCGTGGCGCCTCGTGTTCCATCCCGAAGTCACCACGGTCGACGTCGCGGTCGTGCGGCTCGCGCGCGGACTGCCGCCACTCCCGCTCGCGATCCCGCGCACGTCGCGCGGAGCACCGCGCGATCTCGGCGGGCATCCCTTGTGGGAGCCGGCGCTCGTTCTCGTCGGAATCCCCGTGGCCGAACTGGGTCGCGACGAGGGCCGAGGCGTTTGGTTCGAGGAGTTCGTGGACACGCGGCTGCGTTCGACGCTCGCCGTACCGGGCGCCGACGGCACGGCCGCGTGGAGCGACACCGGCCGCGTCGAAGTCCGGTTTCCGAAGGCAGCGGGCGATGGACGTCAGGGCGACGTCGACCTCGTCGGCGCACAGAGCTTCCGCGATCTCGCCGCGATCCGCGTCTTCGTACCGCCGGGATCCACGTGTCGCCTCAGCGATGCTCCTGGACCTGTGGTGTTGCGTGCGCAGGGGACCTTACGGATCGGCGGCCGACTCGAACGGCGAAGCGGCGGCGTGTCACCAATGCACTTCACGCCCGGCACACTTTCGAACTGGATCGACAACGTGCTCGCCACGCCCGAGCCTGACGCCGCGCGCGAGATGGATTGGACGATCCTCGTGGCCGGCGGCGATCTCGTCGTCGAGGGCGAGATCGACGTGTCGACGCCGCTCTTGCTCGTCGCAGGTGGTCGGATCCGCGTGTCCGGCTCGGTGGTGTCCGCGCAAAGCGCCCAGGTCTTCCGGCTCGGCGAAGGCGGCGGACCTGGCCTTACCGCGTCGATCGTCGAGGAACTCGACCTCGATGCGCCCACCGAGAATCCGTTGCGCACTCCACTGCGTTTCGCCGTCCTCTCGGGGCCGCTGCCTTCGCGCGGCTCCGTCGCGGAGTGGCTCGAGGCCGAAGCGCGTGGTTCCAGTCCGCGCACGACTCGAGGCAGCCAGGATCGCGAGAGTGTTCACTGGAGCGTCCGGTACGTTCCCGAACTCGCACGGACGCCGACGGCACCCGAGGATCTGGCCGCAGTCGACTCGCCCGAACTGCTCGCGCGGCCCGGCTCGATCCAGATCCTCATCGAGATCATCGTCGAACCCGGCGGTCGTTGGCGACCTCCGTTCGTCGATTCCGTGCGCCTCGTGTGGCGCGAATCCGCCGGCGGAGATCGTTGATGTTCCTCGACTGGCCGCGCGAGTCGTGGGCGATCCTGTGGGGGACCCTCGGGCTCTTCGTGGGCTCGTTCCTGAACGTCGCGATCCACCGCTGGCCGCTGCCGGACGAGACCATCTCGAAGCCGCGCCGATCGCGGTGTCCGAGTTGTCGTACGACGCTCACGTGGCGCGAGAACGTGCCGCTCCTGTCGTGGATCGTGCAACGTGGACGTTGTCGGACTTGCGCTTGGCGAATCCCGTGGCGCTACCCGCTGGTCGAGGCCACGAACGCGTGTCTGTGGGCGCTCGTCGGTTGGCTCGCGTTCCCCGACCGCCTCGGATTCGCTCTCGTCGCGTCGGTCGTCCTGTCGGGTCTGCTCGTCGCCACCGCCGTCGATTTCGATCGGTTCGAGATCCCGGACGAGATCTCGATCGGGGGCATCGTGCTGGCGCCGATCGCGTCCCTCCTCGTGCCCGAACTGCATGCGCACACGTGGGTCGCCCAGTGGATGGCGGGCCCCGGCGCGCCGGTCGGCCCGGCTGCGGCGCTGCTCGGATGCGCGGCGGGCATCGTGGTCGGCGGCGGGATCCTGTGGGGCATCGGCATCGTCGGATCCAAGGTCTACGGCCGCGATGCGATGGGGTTCGGTGACGTGAAACTCCTCGCCGCTGGCGGTGGCTTCGTCGGACCCGGAGGCGCCCTCTTCGCGCTGGTGCTCGGATCGCTCGTCGCTTCGGTCGTCGGACTCCTGAACATGATGCGGTTCTTCGCGCTGCTCCGGAGCCGCGCACGAACGCGAGGTCGCCGAGCGTCGATTCCGCGTCACCTGAATATCGCGCGAATCGCCGGGCGTTATCTGCCGTTCGGTCCCTACCTCGCGTTGGGCATTGGAATCGCGCTGCTCGCTTGGAATCATGTCGCGAAGTGGATCCCGTGACGCCCTCGAGGCGCAGGGTTCGCGGCGCTGATCGGCGTCGTCGAAGCGGGGTCCCGAGGTGAACGTGTCAGTCCATGCCGACGCGAAGCGCGTCTAGGCCTCGAGGGGGGTCGATCCGATGTTCCAGAAGTCACTCGCGCGTTGCGCACGTACCGTTCCGCTCGTCTTCGTCGTGCCGCTCTTCAGCGCATGCGTCACGAACCAATCTCACCAGCGCGCTCTCGACGAAAAGGACGCGACGATTCGCGACTTGCGCGACGAACGAGCCCGCTTGAAGAGCCAGATGCAGGGACTCGCTTCGAGCCGTGACGAAGCGCTCGGTCAACTGGCCGACGCGGATCCGCGCACCGAGCCCGCGGCTTTCGCACCCGTCCAAGAAGCACCCGCGGCCAAGTTCCCAGAGCTCGACTCCGTCGGCGTCAGCTACGGCCTGCGCGACGGCAACATGGTGCTCTCGATCCCGGCGTCGATCACGTTCGCATCGGGCAAGTCGGAGTTGTCGGCCGACGGTCGCAAGGCCCTGCAAAAGGTCGCCTCGACCTTGAAGCGCGAGTACCCCGACGCGAACTTCAGCGTCGAGGGCCACACGGATGCTGACCCGATCAAGAAGTCGGGCTTCGCCTCGAATCGCGACCTCTCGGTAGCGCGTGCGATGGCGGTTCTGCGCTTCCTCGTCGAGGATTGCGGCGTGGCCGATGAACGCTGCATCGTCGCGGGGCACGGTCAATACGACCCGATCGCGGGCAACGCGAAGGACGCGGAGAAGGCCCGGAACCGGCGCGTCGAGATCGTGGTCCGGCGCACGAAGGGCTGATCGCTCACCGATCGAGAATGGAGCCTTCGAGAGCGTGTGAGGATGTCGGACCTACACGCCCTCGGATGTTGGTGGCGCCGCTTCCACGGCACGTCGCCTGTGATTTCTTCGCAGGCGCCGAGCATGTGAAGAGACGGAGTCTGCGCGCTCAGAGAACCGAGTGGGGTGATCCCGAAGTTCGCCTCAATAGTCGCCCTGATTGCGTCATCCCTGCAAGAAGGCGCGACGACGCGGGTTCGTTGTGACCCTCGGAGGAGCGCCGACGCCGCAGTGATGCCGCAAGCGGGGTGAA
>JAYTBY010000545.1:0-3326 GCA_043736755.1 Planctomycetota bacterium
TGGAGTTCGATGTGCAGTCGATCGGAGTGATCGGGAGGCAACGATTCGCGGACCATCGGCAGGAGTTCGGCTTCGACCTGCGCCGTTTCGTCGTAGCGCCCGAGCGTGCGCAGCGCGAGCGCTCGATTGCGCAGGATCCCGCGCAACAACGAGCTATTGCCAGGCAACTCGCCCATGAATTGCTCCATCAGGCGTGCGAGCTCGCGCTCGGCCTCGACGACGGCGCCGAGGCGCAGATTCACCGCCGCCAAGTTGAAGCGCGTTTGGACGAAGAGCTGGTGATCGGGAGCTAGACCCTCAGGTGGCTCCGCGAGGATGCGCTCCATCACCGCGCGTGCCGGCTGATCCTCGCCCGCCCGCACTTGCGCGAGCGCGAGGTTCAGCTCTGCGCTCGCGATGGTGACATCGCCCGGGGGGTAGCTCGCGCGCGCCGAGGCGAGCGTCTCCTCGGCCAGGACACGGCCGGTCATGTGGTCGCCTTGCTCGGTGACGATCGAGCCGTACGCAGTCCGGATCTGTAGGTCGAGCGACGATCCGAGCACGAGGGACGCTGCGCCTTCGCGCGCGGCTTCGATGTGCCGGCGCGCGCGCGGGAGGTCGCCCAAGTAGAAGGCGCCGACGGCGAGGTTCGCCTGCAGCTGCGTCCGATCGCGCTCGACGCGCGGCTCGATCCGCTCGAGTCGCGCCGCGAGGGCCTCCCACGTTTCCATCGCACCGGCCATGTCGCCGATGCCCGCGAGGAGGATGCCCAAGCCAGACTCGGCCGAGGCGAGCCCACGATCCGTGGGCTCGAGCGTGCGGCGACACGCCTCGACCGCCGCACGCATTTCCGGAATCGCTTCGACCGCGCGGCCGACCTGACCCATCATGGTGCAGGCGAGCATGCGCGCCCGCAGGGAGGGTTCGCTGTCGGGCGGAACTCGATCGCGCTGGATCGCGACGACGCGCTCCGCTGCCGCGAGAGCGCTCGGGAAATCGCCGGCGCGCTCCAAGGCCTGGGCAATGTCGAAGAGCGCCGACTGCAAGATCTCGCTCGCGGGGAGATCGGGATGATCCCCCACGCCTCGACCGAGCTGTGCGAGGGCCAAGCGGTGCACGATCACGGCGTCGGTGTCGAGTCCGCGGACGGCTTGGTCGAGTTCGACGCGCACACGCTCGGCGTCCACGCGCGCGGCTGGATTCTCCGCGATTTCGAGCAGCACGAGGCGACCCGGACCGGTGCCTTCCTTGGCGCTGACGACGAACCGCACGGAGCGACCCGCGGCACAGGGAACATCGACCCACGGGCTCGGTCGGCCTCCGGAGTCGTCGTCCTCAGCCAGAGTCTGGCCCGCCTCGTCCTCGGCGACGAGCCGCGCGTCCAAGGCGTCGCTCTCGACCCAGGCGCGCAGTGTGCCGCCCCCGCTCGCTTTTCGGACGACTTCGAACTGGCCCGCGGGAACGTCGATCGAGAACGTTTCGACCGTGCGGTTCGGACCCTGCTCCTCGGCGGCGCAGGCCACGACGAGGAACCAGGCCGGGAACATCGGCCCATGGTATCCAGCACGCGAATCGCGGATGCTCGGCAGCGCGTGGACACGACCCGTTCCCCGACGAGCGCGTGGGCAGCGGCGCGACGCGGCGATGCGGATGCGCGCGAGGAATTGGTGCAGCTCGCGCGCGAGATCGCCGCACGCGAAACCTCCATTCGGCGCGTCCCGGCGCACGACGCGGAGGATCTCGTCCAGGAAACTGTCCGTTCTTTCTTGGTCTACCTGGGCGTTTCGGACGAGGCTCCGCGAGAGATCCGGAGTTTCTTGAAATGGCGAACCCTGGGCGTCCTCTCGGACTTCCGGAAGCGTCGCCGCTCCCGCGCCATGGAAACCCATCCGGATGTCATGCCCGAACCCGCGACCGAGGGTCCAGGTCCAGTCGCAGTCGCCGTGGCGGAGCAAGTGCGCGCGGCGCTCGCCGACTGCCGCGCTCGTCTGGCCGAGGACGCGCGCGTTCTGCTCTCGCTGCGCTACGAGGGCGAACTCGACGCGGGCGCGATCGCCGAGAGATTCGGCGTGACGCGCAACGCAATCCACGTGAGGACGTTCCGCGCGCTCGCAGCCCTGCGCGAGTGCTTGGTGAGAAAGGGCATCGAACCCGAGGACGCTCCGTGAATCCGATCCGAGACGAGGACCTGGAACTCGCGGGCGCGTTCGTCGACGGCGAGATGTCGGAAGCCGAGAGCACGCGTTTCGAACTGCGTCTCTCGGTCGAGCCGGAACTCGCAAGCCTCGTCGAACGACTGATGAGCACGGACGAACTCGTGCGCCGACATGCGCGGGGGGCGAGCGACGCTTCGATGCGAGAGGCTCGGACGACGGCGGCGGCCTCGTCGAGATGGCGCACGCGGTTCTGGCCGGCACTTCTCGCCGCCGCCGCGACGATCCTCGCGATCGTGGGCATCCGTGCGCTCTTGCGCGACGAGACGCAGCGCACGATCACGGCCGAGGTCGCGATCGCGGAGAGCTTCGAATCCGCGGCGGAATGGATCGCGCGCGTGCCGGAACTCGCGGACCAGCGTCCGCCCGGCCTCGACGAGTTGCGCGGCGAGAACGAGCCCCTGAACGCCGATCCGCGTGAGTTCGTCGATGCGGCGCTGCGCGCGGAAACGCGCGCGTTCGGAGTGGGAGCGGCAGAAACGATCGCCACCTTCTTCTCGCTGTCCGTGCGCGCATCGGAGCCGACCCAGGTCCTCGTTTTCGCATTCCCGACGCAGGGAAGTCCGCTCCGCTACTGGCCGACGCAGGAGGAACAGCACAGTCCGGCCGCGCTGCTCGGGGCGGGCGTTCACGTGCTCCCGTCGCCCAGTTTCCGTCTCGTCGAAGGTCCGCGCGGCGCGCACGTCGAGTACCAGCGCGGATTCCTCGTGCCGATCGGCGCCGGACGGCTCGCAGTCCTCGTCGCGACGCGCACTGCGGGAACACCGCTCGACCTCGAAGAACTCGCACCGGGTAGCGATGCCGCGCAAACCGCGGCGCGGTTGCGTTCGGTCGGCTTCGCGGTGCGCACGCTCGTCGTGCGCGAGCCCTGATCCGGAACGCTGGCACGCTGCGAGCGCCGTCCGGACTTCCGATCGTGCGAAACGTTGCCGCTTCGCATGAAAGTCTCGGGCCCGTCGCGCCTCCAGGGATCCGTCGATCGCTCGCTGCGCGCCGCCGCAGCCGCCGACGCACCCCGCCGACCCCGAGAGCACACCCGTGAAGCACGATTCCAGCGCACCGTTCCTGATCCTCTTCGCTCTGTCCAACTCGGCCGTCGCGCAGAGCATCAAGGTGCCTCGCACTCTGCCCAAC
>JAYTBY010000546.1:0-7250 GCA_043736755.1 Planctomycetota bacterium
TCCTCAGCGGCCAAGGAGGCCGCTTCCGGCGTCGCTCCTTCGTCCTCCTTGCATTGCTTAGGCACACTTCTTCAGGCGGCCGGACTTTTTAGAACGGGCGGCTAGAGGCGCCATCTGCGCCGCGTTCGCGTCGCCTGTGATTTCCTCACAGATGGGGCCGTGAGAAAATCGAGCCTACGTCCTCCCGAGACCCAACCGCGGCGCTACGCGCTGCGAGTGCCCGTGAGTCCTTTCCAGGCTTGGCAGCCTGCGCCGCCGCATTGAGACGTACCGATTGACGGCCGCGTTCCATGAATCAGGCGTTTCCCTGACAAACCAATCTGGTCGGATTTTCATCGAAACGGCGGAGCTCACCGCGCTTAGACCGAGCGACACTCCTGAGGTCGTCGCGCTCGTTCCCATTCCGTCATGACCATGGAAATTCTTCGTCTTCGCGTACTTCTCCGCACCGCTCTGTGTGTCGGCTTGACCGCCAGCGTCTTTGCTCAATCCACCCCGGTCCCGATCACGGCTTCGATTCGAAACGCGGGCACCTATCACGTCGAGACGAACACTTGGACGCGCACGAGTAGTACGGCGAATCTCGGTGCGGACATCGTCTACAACAACTCGTGCCCGACGTTCACCTTCCTGCCGGTGGGCGACAACACGCTGATCGACGAGGGGCGGCTACCGAGTCCGACGAGCCCCACGAACTCGGCTTCACGACCCGGCTGCGCACCGGCGTACACGATCGATGGGCTCCAGTTGGCGTACTGTTCCGACGCGGGAAGCGGCGCGACGTACACGCTGAACTTCCACCAGTCGTACGACCCGTGCTCGTCGTTGATCGGCGCCACGCCGACGGCCTCGCTCGCTCTCACGGGCCTGCCCGGCGCCGCGGGCGGGGGACTCGGTTGCTGGACCGTCAACATCGATCTCGGAGCCTCGTCGTTCTCGCTGCTCGCCGACGGCGACGGCGTCTATTCGGGAGCGGAGTCCTCGAACCTTTTCGGCTGGTCCATTCGCACGAATGCGCCGAGTGCGACGTTCGGGCCTATCTATGCGGGCAACGACAACAACTGCTCGCGCTACGACGGCACGCGCTGGGACAACGGGCCGAGCGTTCCGTTCTGGCCCAACAACTTGGGTGAACCCGGGACGGGCATGGGGACGCTCGATCAGTACCGACTCGAAGGCGGCAGCTCGACACCGGTTTGCCAGACCGGGAATCCTGGGACCCTGGGCAGCTTCCACTTGGTCCTCTACTCGGACGCATGCTCGAACCCGACGGGCTTGGCGTTCTGCGCAGGCGATGCGAGCGGCACGGGTTGTCCGTGCGGGAACAACTCGGCTCCAGGAAGCGCGTCGGGCTGCCGCAACACGACGGGCCTCGGCGCGAAGCTCACCGTGGTCGGCGACTCGAGCCTTTCGAGCGACACGATCCTGCTCGTCGGTTCGCAGATGCCCCCCAACAGCTCCGCGCTGTTCTTCCAGGGGAATCTGGCCACGAATGGCGGCGCCGGGACGATCTTCGGCGACGGACTGCAGTGCGCGAGTGGCTCCGTCGTGCGCCTCGGCACCGGCTCCGTCAACGCCGGTGGACTCGCTTCCTATCCGAGCGCTGGGGGGCAATTGAGCGTCTCCGCCCGCGGATTCGTGACCGTGCCCGGACTGCGCACCTACCAAGTTTGGTATCGCAACGTCGCGACCTTCTGCACACCGGCCGCGTTCAACCTTTCGAACGGCTGGATCCTGTCCTGGGGCGTCTGAGCTGCCGTGAAGAAATCGAACGTACGGCCTCACAGGATCTAGTGGCACCGCTCTCGCGACGCTGAGGGTGTGAATTCTCCACACGCTCTGAGCGTGACGAACGTGGCCGCGCTCTCGCGGCCACGTCACTCGCCGATGCGCGGCGGCGTGTAGCTCGCGCATGGATCGATCGCTTTTGCGTAGGGCCCGTTCCATCCATCGAGGAAGTACGCGTCGAGGCGGCCCGGTATCGGGCCGCCTTCGATGACGAGGCCGATGTTGCGCGACTCCTCGAAGTAGTCCTTCTCCCAGTTGCTCGTGCCGATCCACGCCGCGCGGCCGTCGATGGCGACGTACTTCGAGTGGATCACGCGAGCGAACGGAACGAAACCGGCTGAATCCTGCGGGATCGTGACCAATTTGACCTCGACGTTCGTGAGCGGTTCGAGCGCCTGCAAGCCCTCGATCGTGCCCTTTCGCATACACCAATCGGCGAGGAGCAGTTCGACCTTCGCACCGCGCGCTGCGGCACGGCGCAACGCGTTTTCGAGCTCTTCGAAGTAAGTCCCGTCGCGGTTCGTCATGCGATACGTGAGGAGCTGAACGCGGACGATCGTCTTCGCGCTGTCGATCAATGCGACGATGCGCGGCAGATCCCAGAGTCGCGGGTCCGGCGCCAACGCGGCGGGCGAGTAGACCGGCGTGATCGAGAACGCGCTCGCGCCATCGCCCGATCGAAGCGGGAACACGTCGGCTGCGCTCGACTTGGATTCCGTACGCGCATCGCCGCCGGCGATGCGCCAGTCCAAGTCGAACGCTTCGCGAAACGCTGCGGCGACCGGAGTGGAATCGACGAGCACGCCGAGCTCTTGGATGTGCTCGAGCGAGCGCCAGTCGAAGTTCTGACTGCCGAGGAACGTCACGCGGCCGTCGACGACGAAGTACTTGGCGTGCAAGACGCCGTTGGTGACAGCCTTCAGGTCGAGCAGCCGCGTCGAGATGTTCTTCGACTTCGCCAGACGATCGATCGTCTGCGGATACGTCTTGTGGAACTTGGCGTCGAAGAGCCCACGCACGACGACGCCGCGCGCGGCCGCTCGCTCGATTCCCGCGACGATCGGTTCGAGCCGGCTGTTCGCGCCCGGTGTCGGATCGTCGCTGGCGTAGAAGTGCGCCAGATCGATGGAGGACTTCGCGGCCTCGATCGCCTCGAGCCACACGACGTGCGTGTCGCGGATGTCCGCGTGATCGAGCGTGGTTCCGCGCGGCCAGGTCTCGACGAGTTCGACCGTGGTGACGGACTGGGAAAGGACGAGCGACGCGAGAAGGACTTGGATCACCCGCGGAGACTACGAAGTCGCCGCCGTGGCCGCACATCGTGCAGCCGCGGCGGCGATTGGTGACGCGGCGATCAGGGGACGCGGAAGTCGATGTCGAAGCGGATCCGGTACGGATCCTCGCTCGCATCGGCGTCCGACGTGAGGCCCCACAGGCGGAACGACACGTTCTCGAGCACGAAGTACTGCGCGCCGAGCATGAAGCCGCTCATGCCTTCGCCGAGACCCGTGCCCGCGATGGGCGTGTCGTCCTGGGCAACGGCCGAGAACACCGCGTTCGCGTCGAGGTCGTAGTACGCCCCGAAGACGTTCCAGTTGCCTTTGCCCTTCGTTTGGCCGAGTTGAATGCCGGCCGCGAAGCCCGAGTCTTCACCCGAATCGTCGTCGAGGTTGTTGAAGTACTGACCGAAGCCCGTGATCTGGCTGAAGCCTTCGCCTGCGAGCGAGACGCCGACGTAGGTGTCCCAGATCGCGAAGTCGTTCGCGTCTGCCGTGTTGCCTTGGCTGAGCGTGAAGTTCTTCAAGCTCGACCAGTCCGAGTACGACGTCGCGAACTGCACCGTCGTCGTCTCGTTGGCCTTGAAGTACACGTTCGCCTGCGCGCCGAGCACGATGGGATCACCGCCCGAGTCGTTCACGTCGTTGATCTCACCGGCCACGCCGTAGATCCCGCGCACGTCGAAGGAGACGTCGCCGTCGCACTTCGGGGCAAAGACGACCGCCGCGCCCGCGGGCTGCACGTCGTCGTCCCACGCGAGTTCGCGCACCGGAGACGGGCGCGTGAACACGTGACCGAACTTGCCGCCCGTGAGCTTCCACGTCGACTCGGGTTGCCACTCGAGGAACAGCCGGTCGATGCCGACTTCGGTCGCGCTGAAACCGTCGTCGTCACCGAAGTCCCAGTGCGGGTTGTTCGCGTCGCGACCTTCCGACACGGTCGTGAAGCGCGTGCCGGCCTTGAGTCCGTCGGCGATCTCGTACTCCGCGCCGATGCGGAAGCGCAGACGTCCGCGGATCCGATCTTCGTCGTTCGTCTGATCGAACGTGCCTTCGGCACGCAGGCGACCGTCGGCGGTCACCTTGAGGCGCTTCCACGGATCATCGGGATTCTCGACGGCGAGGGCCGGAGCACCCGCGGTGTCGAGTGCGGAGGACGAGGGATCGGCGGAAAACACGAGAAGGAAAGGGAGGGGCAGCATGGTTCTCGATGGGGTTCGGCGATGCGGTCGCCGGCGAGGAGGGACAAAGAATGGCCGGGGAAATCAGGCCGAGCTTCGGACGGTTTGCGTCGAGCCTATGAAGTCGAAGTCTCGGGAGAACTCGCGAACTCCACACGCCGCGCACCGTGATTCGGAGAGTCTAGGCGCTCGATGTCGCCGCGAGCCATCAGAGCATGTGAAGCAATCACACGCGACTCGTTGCGGAAGCGGCGCAGATGATGCCTGAGTGCGTGTAGGCTCGATTTCTTCATTCGGCCTCAGCGGACTTCGGTGAAACGGATCGTGCGCGTCAGTTGCGTTTTCTTGTCCCCGTCGGGCAGTACGCGTGCCGCGACACCGTCGATCTCGGCATGGCCGATGATCATCGTGTTGACCGGGCCAACAGCCTGCTTAGGACGCAACTGGAACTCGCGCCCTTCGTTCAGCCAAACGCGGCGTTCGGTAAGGCCCGTGAACCAACGCGCTGGTCCCATCCCATCGACCGCATCCGCCTCGACGATGTCGGCCGGGATCCAGCCGTAGTTCGGGACGAAGTACTCGACCCAGCAGCGGTAGCCCGGGTCGTACGTCTTGTCCTCGTTCTTCGGGTTGACGCGGTAACCCATCTCCAGCCGCGTGGGGATGCCGCGCGCGCGCGCGAGCGCGACGAAAAGCGAGTGCAGATCCGTGCAGCAACCACCACCTTTTTCGAGGCACACGGCGGCGTCGCCGATGCCGCAGTTGGGCTTCGTCGAGTCCTTGGAATAGTGATCCGCCTTGTCGGCGACGTGCTGGAGGAGCTTCTTCGCCTGCGTCGCCGGGTTCGTGTCGTTGCCGCAGATCTCGTTCGCCATCGCGGTGATCGTGGGCGTCGCTTCCATGTGCGGCGCGTCGAGACGCACTTCCTCGGCGTACATGCGCCGGTGGACGTCGGTGATCGGGCCGACCTTCGCGGGGTCGATCGTGTAGTAGACGGGATCGCGACGCACCTTGAAGTTGATGACGACGTCGAGCGACGCGGCCTTCGGCGATTCGACCACGACATAGAGGAAACGGTTGCCGCGATCGGCGTCGCGCTCGACACGCCAGGTTCCCGGTGCGTCGACGACCGAGAAATCGAGCACTTCCTGATGCCGTTCGTTGTCCGGGATCGAAACCCAAAAGCGCACCGACTTCGCGCCGCTCGGGATGTCGGAGAGGGTGACCGTCTGTTGGATCGAGTAGACGCGCGTCTCGCCGAGGGGCGGGGTCGCCTGCGTGGCGGGTGCATCGCCCGCGAAGAAAGCTGTGGCGAGGAGGAGACCGTCGAGGTGGAGGATCATCGTCGACATTCTAGTTCGGGTGTGCCGCCGGGTTCAGAGGAGTGCGGACATCCACGGCCTCCCTGGCTTGACCTATCAAGCTACCCGAAGATTGCGGTCCCGTCTTCGCGCCCGTACGGCCTAGGAGGTGGCCGTGGCCGTCACGGAGGAGCGGCGGCGCGCGCGACGTTCGTTGGCGAACGCGAGCCCAAGCAGCACGGCCGTAGCGACGAAAGCCGCCGGCCACGTGTCGAGGAACTTCCAGGCAGCTATGGCCGCAACCACTTGAACGGCGCCGAGCGCGATCATTGCGCCAGTCCAGTCCATCTCGACCAAGAGGTCGTCGGGCGAACGCGACAAGGGTAGGTCGCGCACGCACAGCTCGTACAACGGCTCGATCGTGAGCCAAGCGACGAGCGCTGCTGGAATCACGAGTCTCGTCGCGAACGCGGGTCCCGCTTGCCACACCGCGAGGCCGAAGAGGACGACGTAGAGCGGCACGAGGAACCGAACGGCTACGGCCTTGCGTGCGCCCGACGCGATGTGCGCGCGATCTAGCGGCGATCCGTCGAGGATCCAACGCGCGCCGTGGCTTGCGCTGGCTGGGATGTGCACGAGGAGCACGGGCATCCACACCGGCGGCGCGAACAGGAGGAGTGCGAGAAGAGCTTCGCGCTCTGGACCGCCCGACTTCGCGCCGGCCGCGAGAAAAGCGAGGGGGATGCCGACGAGCGGATACGTCCGGAGTACGACGTCGCGCTCCAGCGGAAGCAGTCGCGCGACGAGTTCGAAGCTCGCGCGTTCTTCGCGGCGCACCCACATCCGCACGGCGAGCGCATGAATCGGTGCGAGGACGTACGCCAGCGCACCACGACGCAACGGGCCGGGCGCGGGTGCCGAGGGCACGGCGACGAGCAGCACAATCGCGCCGGCCGTCGCGACGAGAGCCGCGATCCACTGGCCCGTGACGGCCCGCGCGAACCAGGTCGGAGGCAGGAGTGCTAGCCATGCGGGCCCATCGTCTGGGCTCGCGAATCGTGCAAGCGCCGGGACCGATCGAAGTCCGACGAGGGCGCCGATCACCACACCCGCGAAGAGCAGCGTTTGCACGAGGACCAGCGCGCTCTCCGCTCGCCCTCCGAGCAGAGAGAGCGTTGCGAGCAAGCCCGCAGCCAGCGTCAGGGCCAATCCGAGGCCTGCGATGACGAAAACCGCTCGATCCACCAGGCTCCAATCGTGGGGCGCAAAAACGGCCGCGGGCAAGAGGCTCGAGGCCGCGAGACCGGCGACGACGGCGATGGCGACGAGGCTGCGCGCCAACCGAATCTCGCGGCGCGTGACGGGCTGAGTCGCGATCCACTCCTCGGCCGGATCCGCGCGCAAGAGCGGCGCGAGATCGCCGAGCAGCGGCAACGTGACGAGCGCTGCGGTCAGCGACATCAACGCGAGCGCGTACGGGAATGGGCCGAGTGCATCGCGCACGAGGAGTGCTGCTAGTGCGGCGACCGCACCATGCACGACCAGGGGCGCTACAGGGATCGCGCCGCCCGAGAGGTGGTGCGCGAAGCCGGCGCGAGCGAGAGCGAAGATGCGGCGGAGCACGGCGAGCGCAGCGTAGCAGCATCATCGACATCATCGACATCATGGACGACTCCGGCGGCGAATGTCGCGCACACCGCGCA
>JAYTBY010000547.1:0-3318 GCA_043736755.1 Planctomycetota bacterium
CATCCCGGACGGCGCTCGAACCGCCGAGCCCGCCTGTCGCACCTCGCCCCGCACCGGATGATCCAACGCAAGAAACGTATCGTCCTGTTCCTGCCGCACCGCGCGGATCCGGAGCAGGGAGTGCGGGTCAGTGCCGACCTGACCCCGCTCGAACTCTTGCAGATCGCCGCGATCCCGGCGAGCGAGGGCTACGACTGCGTCCTCATCGACGCCATGGTCGAGCCCGACTACATGGCCCGCGTGCTGGAGGCCTGTGACGGTGCGCTGCTCTTCGCGAGCTCGTGCATCCTCGGCTTCCAGGTCGCGCACGGAGCACGCGTCGCGAAGGCGGTGCGCGAGCGCTTCCCGAACCTCCCCATCATCTGGGGCGGTTGGTTCCCGAGCGTCGCGCCCGAGCAGTACTTCAAGGAGGGCATCGCCGACGCGGTGGGCCTCGGTCAGGGTGAGATCACGTTCGCGGAAGTCGTGCGCGCGCTCGACGCCGGCACGACGCTCGAGGACGTCGCTGGGCTCGCACTCTGGCGCGACGGCCACATCCACTACACCGCGCACCGCGCCGTCATCGGATTCGATCAGTTCCCCGACGTGCCCTGGCACTTGCTCGACTTCGAGAAGTACGTCGCGCTCCAGAACGACACCGCTTCGAACTGGAAAGTCCGCCACAAGTACGCGGATCCGTGGGACATGCCGGCGGGCACGCCGATGCGCGGGTTCAGCTACTTCTCGAGCTTCGGCTGCCCCGAGCCGTGCACGTTCTGCTGCTCGCCCGTCGTCACCGGTCGCCGCTGGAAGGCCCTACCCGGGAAGCTGCTCGCCGAGCGTCTGCTCGAGTGCCACGACCGGTTCAAGATCAACGTCGTGCGCTTCCAAGACGCGAACTTCGGCGTCCACGAGAAGCGCAGCAACGAGTTCTGCAAGGCGCTGATCGACGCGGGGTCGCCGTTCTGGTGGAACGGCACGTACGAGATCGAGACGATCGCGCGCTACAAGGATCCGTCACTCGATTTGATGCGCGATTCGCGCTTCCACATGGCGGCCTTGGGCGCCGAAGCGGGATCCAAGGAGCAGCAGGAGAAGATCAAGAAGAAGATCGACATCCAGGGCGACCTGGAGAGTTCGCTGCGCCGCCTGAACGAGCGTGGGATCCAGACCGGAGTCTCGTGGATCATCGGGTACCCGAACGAGTCGCGCGATTCGATGCTGGCGACGCTCGAGTGGGCCGCGCGCATCAAGTACCTGTTCCCGAATTCGCCGAGCGACATCTTCCCGTTCCGGCCGATCCCGGGCACCGAGGACTTCGATTCGTCGGTCAAGAACGGCTATCAGCCGCCGCGCACGCTCGAAGAGTGGGGCGCGTGCCTCGAGTACAAGTACTCGTTCGACGACATCGGCTTGCCGCTCGACGTGCTGCGCGAATGGAAGCGCTACGGCGTCGCGGCGACGTTCTACGACCAGCTCGCGCGCGAGGGCTCCGGCTCGATGCGGCGCGCGATGAAATCGATCTCCGGGTGGCGGCTCAAGAACCAGAACTACAACTTCCCGGTCGAGCAGAAGCTCTTCCACGTGTACGTGAAACTCACCGGCCAGAAGACGCAGGCCGACGTCATCAAGCGCGACGTCACGTCCGGCGTCACCCCGAACGCACCTGCAGCGTGACCCAGTGATCGCCCACAAGAAAAAGCTCGTCCTGTTCCTCCCCCACCGCGCCGATCCGACGCGGGGCGAGATGTTCAGCGCCGACTTGCTGCCGCTCGAGCTCCTGCAGATTGCCTCCGGGCCGATCGCCGACGGCTACGAGGTCGTGATGATCGATGCGATGGTCGAGCCCGACTACATCGCGAAGGTGCTCGAAGCCTGTCAGGGCGCGTTGCTCTTCGCGAGCTCGTGCATCCTCGGCTACCAGGTCTACGACGGCTACGTCGTCGCGAAGGCCGTGCGCGAGCGCTTCCCGAAGCTCCCGATCATCTGGGGCGGCTGGTTCCCGAGCGTCACGCCGCAGATGTGGCTGGAAGCCGGCATCGCCGACGCGGTGGGCATCGGGCAGGGCGAAATCACGTTCCGCGAGGTCGTCCAAGCAATCGATCACGGGACGAAGCTCGAGGACGTCGCCGGCCTCGCCCTGTGGCGTGACGGACGCGTTCACTACACGAATCACCGCGTCGTCGTGGGCTTCGACCAATTCGCGCCCGTGCCGTGGCACCTGCTCGAGTACGAGAAGTACGCCGAGCTCCAAGTGATGCCGACGCGCATGAAAGTGCGCCACCGCTTCCCGTTGCCGGGCAAGTGGACGCCCGAGAACCCGCCGCGCGGATTCAGCCACTTTTCGAGCTTCGGTTGCCCCGAGCCGTGCACGTTCTGCTGCTCGCCGCTCGTGACCGGCCGCCGTTGGAAGGCGATCCCCGGGCGTCAACTCGCCGAGGAGATCGCGGAGCTGCAACAGCGCTTCAAGTTCGACGTGCTGCGCTTCCAAGACGCGAACTTCGGCGTGCACGAGAAGCGCACGAAGGAGTTCTGCGAAGGCTTGATCGACTTGAAGGTGCCGATCCACTGGAACGGCACGATCGAGATCGAAACGATCATGCGGTACAAGGAGCCGACGCTCGATCTGCTCAAGGAATCGCAGTGCCACTTGCTCTGGCTGGGCGCGGAAGCCGGCACGAAGGAGATGCAGGAGCGGATCAAGAAGCACATCGAGATCCCGAACATCCCGCTCGCGATCGGCAAACTCGCGAGCCGCGGCATCGTGCCGGGCACGTTCTGGATCATCGGCTACCCGGGCGAGACGCCCGAATCGATGCGCGCGACGCTGAAGCAAGCCGCGATGATCAAGCACATGTTCCCGATCGCCGGTAGCGAGGTGTACCCGTTCCGCCCGATCCCCGGGACCGAGGACTACGACGCCTCGATCAAGCTCGGATACGTGCCGCCGAAGGACTTCCACGATTGGGGCAAGTGCTTCGAATACAAGTACAACTCGCACAACACGCCGCTACCGGAAGACGTGCGCGAGACGTGGCGTCTCTACAACAACACGGCCGCGATCTACGACAAGCACGTGCAAGAAGGCCCGATCTGGATGCGCAACGCGTTGTCCAAGGCGGCGGGCTGGCGCCTGAAGAAGGGTCGCTACGGCTTCCCGGTCGAACAGAAGCTGTTCGACCTCTACGTGCGCGCGACGGGGCAGACGCAGCCGGGTGCTGCGGACTACCAGCCTTCCGTCGACGCCTGATGGTGGACGTTGGTGTCAGACCAATCCATCCACGTTCGGTGTAGAGAGCCTGGCTCGTCTCCGCCGTTTGCGCGCAGGTCCCGCGATCG
>JAYTBY010000548.1:0-7226 GCA_043736755.1 Planctomycetota bacterium
CCCGGGTGATCTCCTCGATCCTCGGACGACTCCCGAGGCCCACCTGTTCGCTCCTTCGATCCTCGCCCGCACGCAGCACCTCGTGCGCGGTGTTCCCGACGCCCACGCCGTTTGGGTTCACGCGCGCGGTGTGCGCGGTTTCGCCGAGCCGGTCGCGATGATCGCGCTGGGCGGCTGTGCTTACGGAGCGGCGATCGGGGCCTGGAACGACCAGCGGCTCGCAGCCTACGTGGCGGTCAAACTGCCTGTGCTGCTCGTGCTCACGGCGCTCGTCAACGCGCTGCTGAACGCGCTCTGGGCGCGGCGTTTCGGGCTCGACCTGACGTTCGCGCAGTCGCTGCGCAGCGTCCTGCTCGCGTTCGGACTGGCCGCGATCGTCCTGGGTTCGCTGGCGCCGATCGTGCTGTTCCTCGGTCTGGCGCTGCCCGGCCCCGACGCGGCCGCTGGGCGCCTCGGCCACAACGTGCTCGGGCTTGCGCACGTCGCGTTCGTCGGCTGGACGGGCGTGCTCGTCGTGAAGCGTCAGCTCGCCTGGCTCGCCACGCGCACCACCGCCACCGCGTCGGGCAACCGCGTGGTGCTCGCGTGGCTGCTCGTCAACTTGATCGTCGGCGCGCAGATCTCGTGGAACCTACGGCCGTGGTTCGGGACGCCGGGCATGTCGGTCCAGTTCCTGAGGCCGGAGCCCTTCGACGGCAACTTCTACGAGTCGCTGTACAAGATGGTCGTGCAAGACCCGAGGTGATCGATGGAAGAGAGTAAGTCACTGCCCGCTCCCGAGCCGTTCCCGTCCGTGCCGCGACCGCTGCGCGCGGAGGCCGAAACGCCGCCGCCGCAGCCGGACGCGAACGCGCTCGATCTCCTGTTGCGCCGACCCGATGTGCTGTTCGCGCGACTCGACGGCGAGCGCGGCGCGCGCCTCATCGTGCAATTGGCCTTGATGGCGATCCTCGGGCACGTCGTGGCCGGACTCGTCGTCGGCAGCTTCTCGGGCGGCATCCAGTGGTGGGCCGCGCCGCTGAAGGCCGTCACGGGGATGCTGCTTTCGGCCGCGATTTGCTTCCCGAGTCTCTACATCCTGGTGAGTTTCACTGGCGCGGAGGCGAAGCCGTCGCACGTGGTCGCGCTGCTGCTCGGTCTCCTGGCACTCGTCGGTGTCTTCCTCGCGGGTTTCGCGCCGGTCGCGTGGGTGTTCACGCAGTCGTCGACGCTCGTGTCGTTCACCGGCGGCCTGCACCTCGTGATCTGGATCGTGTCACTGCTCGTCAGCCAGCGCGTGATCACAGCCGGCCTGCGGCACTGGAACGCGCGGCGGTGGGGAATCGTCGGGGTCTGGGTGTTCGTGTTCCTGTTGACCTCGCTGCAGATGATGACTGCGCTGCGTCCTCTCGTCGGCACGTCCGACCGGCTGATCGACGGCGAGAAGCGCTTCTTCCTCCAGAACTGGGGGCGGACGATCAGCGAGGATGCGGGGCGAGCCGACGTCCAGCGGCAGCCGCGCTGAACGCACGCCGATCCGCCTCCGCATGCCCGAATCGGGACGACACGTTCTTCAGTCGCCGGCGCTTGAAGGAACAGGCGATCACTCGTCACCGCTCGGTCCGCCTCCCTGGTCCCCTGGAGCCCGTCATGAACGCCTGTCGTCGATTCACCGCCCTCACGAGCCTGGCCCTCGGTGCCGCACCGCTTCACGCGCAGTGCCCCGACCTCGACCTGCGTTTCGTGGCACCACGCGCTCAGGCGATTCGATCGCTGACGCTTTTCGACGCGGGCTCGGGCCTACAGCTGTTCGCGGGCGCCGACTCGCCGGGGTTGAGCGCTTGGGTTGGTGAGCGCTGGCAGACGGTTTCGGGCACGGAAGCGTCGCCTGTGCGGGCACTTCTCGTCCACGATTTCGGCTCCGGACCCGAACTCGTCGTCGCTGGCGATTTCGTCGAGATCGGCGGTGTCTCTGCGACGCGCGTTGCGCGCTGGAACGGAACGACGTGGAGCGCTCTCGGCGCCGGGTTGGGTGTCGGTTTTGGCAGTTACGTTTACGCGCTAGCAGCCTTCGACTTCGGTGCCGGAGCACGAGTCGTTGCCACGGGAGCGTTCGCCAATTCGGGTTCGACCTCGGTCGCGAATTTGGCCCTCTTCGACGGCGGCGCGTGGCAGCCACTCGGTGCGGGCCTCGACGGTGATGGCTATGCGCTCGTGACCATCGATTTCGGCAACGGATCGGAGCTCGTCGTCGGCGGCCAGTTTCAGCACGCGGACGGTGTTCCAGCCATGAATCTCGCGCGCTGGAACGGTTCGACGTGGAGCGCGCTCGGAAGTGGCGCCGACGACCTAGTTGCAGCGTTGTGTGTTCTCGGCGCGCCCGGATCACAGGCGCTGATTGCAGGTGGGAACTTCATCCATGCTGGCGGCACGCCTGCGAGTCTCATCGCGCGTTTCGACGGCGCGAACTGGAGTTCACTCGGCTTGGGTCTCCCGCCGAACAGCACTTCCAATGCGGGCGTGGGCGCGCTGATCCCGGATGGCGCGGGTTTCATCGTTGGCGGACGGTTCGAAGCACCGACGAGTCCGGCCTCGGCCAACGTCGCGCGCTGGGATGGCAGCGCGTGGCAGCCGTTCGCGAGCGGCCTGGGCGTTCCGACGTATGTCGGCGTCGAAGCCCTCGCGCGCTTCGATCCGCAAGACGGCGGTGGAGCACGCATTTTCGCGGCCGGCAGCTTCGCGCCGCAGCCCGGTCAGCCACGCGTGATCGCGCAGTGGAACGGCACGAGCTGGAACGGACTGCGCGATGACGGTGCGCTGGGGCTGACGCACCAGCCCAGCGACAGCGGCGCCCTCGGCGCTGCGATGTGGCAGGGCGATCTCGTCGTCGTCGGGAGGTTCGATGCGGCTGGCTCGACCGCGACTGCGACGAACATCGCGCGCTTCGATGGTACGAGCTGGAACACGCTCGGCGTCTCGCCCGCGAGCACGTACATCGATCACCCACAGGTCGTGCGTGTGGTCGACCTCGGCGCGGGGCCGGAGCTCGTGATCGGCATGTCGCGCTACTTCACGCACGACGCACGTGTGCCGGTGTACCGCTGGAACGGCGTCGACTGGTTGCCGTTCGTGCCTGGAACCGTCGCGCCCCAAACGGATGTGCGCGTGTACGACGTCGCGACGTTCGACGACGGCAACGGGGTCAAGCTCTACGCCGCAGGCTACGGACTGAGTGCGCAAGTGGGCAGTGTCGTCGACACCGTCGTGCGCTGGGACGGGGCCAACTGGTCACGGCTCGACAACGCTCCGACGGCGACGCTCGGCGGAATCGTGAGTCGCCTCTTCGTGTTCGACGACGGCACAGGTTCGGCGCTGTACGCCGGCGGTTCGTTCGCGGGCGGGGTCCTACGCTGGAACGGAGCGTCGTGGAGCGCCGTCGGCGCGGGCTTCGGTGCTTCCGGCGCGGGCTCCTCGAACGTGGCCGACTTCGAGGTGTTCGACGACGGCAGCGGAGCGCAGCTCTACGCCGGAGGTTTCATGCAGTCGAGCGGCGGAACGGCGGTCAACGGGCTCGCGCGTTGGAGTGGCACCGCGTGGTCGGCCGTGCCGAATTGGAACGCTCCGCCCGTCGGCGTTCTGACGCTCGACGTCTTCGACGACGGCAGTGGAGCTGGCCGGCGGCTCCTCGCGATGAAGGGGAACGACGAACTCGTCGCGTCGAATGGTGGCGCGTGGACGACGATCGCGTTCACGGATCCGTACTTCACGTTCGCGCGCGCCTTCGCGGACGAAGCGCTGCCGGGCGGCGGCGGCGTCGTTATCCTGGGCAACTTCCGCGACGTGTTCCAACCAGGCGAGCCGCTGCAACCGCAGACGGGGATCACGATCTTGCGCGGTTGTCCGCGAGTGTCGTCGTTCTGCGCCGGCGACGGGCTCGACAACCAATTGGGCGTCGTCTGTCCGTGCGCGAACGACGGATCGAATGGCCGCGGCTGCGGATGGAGCACCAGCGGCGTCGGTGCCAGAGGCGCACGACTTTCGTCTAGCGGTTCACCGCTGACGAACGACATCGCGCTCGTGGCCGACTCGATGACCACGAGCGGCTCGGCGCTGTTCTTCCAAGGTACGGCGAATGCGGCCGGTGCCGTGTTCGGCGACGGATTGCGTTGCGCTTCGAGTCCGACCGTGCGTCTCTGCACGCGACAGAACGTCGCCGGCGGCGCGCAAGTCCCGGTCGCCGGCGAACCGACGCTCTCGAGCCTTGGCGGCACGACGCCCGGCAGCGGAGTCGTGCGCGCCTACCAGGTGTGGTTCCGCGTCTCGGCCAGTTTCTGCACGAGCGCCGCGTTCAACACCACGAACGCACTGCGCGTTCATTGGTGAACGAAGTCGATCGCGCGCGTCGCGACGCTACGCGGTGCAGTCGGCGGGAGCGCGAAGTGATCGAGCCAGCCTGAGCTGCAATGAACCCGAGCTGGCAACGAACCCTCGCCGACCACGAACCCTGAACCCACGAGGCCGTTCACGCGCAGTGCCCAGCGCCCGACCCGTGTGACATGCGTTGACCTCGCCAGGCGTGTGCAGCCGGGGATGGATGCGGCGGAGCCTCGTGCGCTGGAGCGCCAGGGCGTTGCGTTCCGGCGAGCCATGGTGCGACTCCGGCATGGTGCGACTCCGGCATGGTGCGGCCCCGGCACGGTGAGGCCCCGTCCGCGTGCGCCTCACGAGCAGCGCGAGACGCTCGAGGACTGACAACGGTTCGACCACGATCACGCTGGTCTTGTGGCGCTAAATACGCCGCAGACTGTGGATCCCGCGCTCGGCAGTTCACCCCTGCCCCGCGCGATCGCACGCCCTGCGCGTGGTTCCAGGCGATGAGCCCGGCAGCGTGAACGATTCGGTTCCGGCGTGCGCCGAACATCGAGACATCACGGGTGGTTCGGACTCGTGCGGGCATGAGGCGCGAGCGGCCTGTCGCGGCCCCGAAATCCGCGATCAACGGGCAGGAACACCTGGGCGCGATCGAAGCGCAGCGGTAGCGTGACGCTGCGCGAGCTGAAGCACGAACGGTCGACCGAGCCACTGCAAGAAAGCCTGTCTGAATGCCCCGTCGATCCGACTCAGTTCCGGCCGTATCCAAGCGTGGAGTGCTCTCGACTCTGGCGCGCATCGGTCTCGTGTTCCTGCTCGTCACGACGATCGGCCGGCTCGCGCTGTTCGTGTGGTTGAACGAGCGGCTTGCGGACATCCCGACGAGTGAGGCGCTCGCGGCCTTTCTGCACGGCCTGCGCATGGACATGATCGCGTTTGGCTACCTACTCGCGCCGCCGTGCCTCGTCTTGTGCTTGACGCCGAGCGCTTGGCGTCGCGTGACGGCGCCCGCGCTGCGCGCGTATGTGCTCGGCGCGCTGCTGCTGCTCGTCTTCCTCGAGCTCGCCACCTTTCCGTTCTTCGCCGAGTACGACGTGCGGCCGAACATCCTCTTCGTGGCCTACCTCGAGTATCCGCGCGAGGTCGCGGCGATGTTGTGGAAGGACCAGAAACTCGGCCTGTTCCTGCAGTTTGTCGCCGTGCTCGTGGTCTCGATCGCGTACATCCGATTGCGCGCCTTCGCGGGGCTCGAAGCGTTGCTCGAACGTCCGTTGACGAGGCGGGCTGCCTGGTTCCTGCCAGCCGCAGCACTCCTGTTCCTCGGCATCCGTTCTTCGGTCGGACATCGACCGGCGAACTTGTCCGATGCGGCGTACTCGAGCAATCGCGTCGCCGGCGAGATCGCCAAGAACTCCGGCTTCAGCGTGGCATACGAAGCGTACCGCGGCCGTCGCGACGGTTTGAGGTTGGCTCGGCAGTACGGCGCGATCCCGATGGAGGATGCCTACCAGCGCGTGAACGCCCTCCTCGGAACGACGAGCGACGCCGAACGTCCGTTTCAACGTTCCGTGCCGCCGCGAAACGTGCTGGCGCGTCCGCGCAACCTCGTGCTCGTGGTCGAAGAGAGCCTGGGGGCGCAGTTCGTCGGTCACCTGGGCGACACGCGCGGGCTGACGCCGCACATCGACGCGCTCGCGGCGGAGAGCCTCGTGTTCACGCACCTCTACTCGAACGGCACGCGCAGCATCCGCGGACTTTCGGCGATGAGTGCCGGATTCCAACCGTTGCTCGGCGACGGGGTCCTCAAGCGACCGAAGTCACAGTCGGGTTTCTTTTCCCTCGCAGCGCTGCTCGAGCCCCACGGCTATCACACGAGCTTCGTCTACGGTGGTGAAGCGCGCTTCGACAACATGCGCGGTTGGTACATCGGCAACGGGTTCGATCAAGTGATCGAGGGTCGTGACTACGAAAACCCCACGTTCCGCAACACTTGGGGCGTGAGCGACGAGGATCTGCTCCTGAAGGCGAATGAGCTGTTCGCACACCAACATGCAAGCGGTCGCCCCTTCGCTTCGGTCGTGTTCACGTCGTCGAACCACTCTCCGTTCGAACTGCCCGACGGCAAGATCGAGTGGGCCGAAGGCGTCCCCCGCGCGTCGGTCGAGAACGCGATCAAGTACGCCGACTACGCGGTAGGACGGTTTTTCGAAGTGGCGCGCCAGGAGCCGTACTTCGATAACACCGTCTTCGTGGTGGTCGCCGACCACAACGTGCGCGTCTACGGCGACGACGTCGTACCGGTCGAGGGGTTTCACATTCCAGGCCTGATCTTCGGCCAGGATCTGGAACCGCGACGCTTCGATGGACTCACATCGCAGCCCGATGTCCTTGCGACTGCGCTGGGCGAACTAGGCCTCGAGTTGCGTTACCCGATCCTCGGCAACTCGATCTTCTCCGAGCAGCGGCAACCGTTCGTGATGATGCAATTCAACGACACGTACGGTTTCCGTCGCGGCGACCAACTCGCTGCGCTGCGCTCGGGGCACCTGGCCGAGACATTTGACGTGGTAGGGAATCGCTTGAAAGTCGCGCCGTCGAACATCGAGTTGGAATTGGACGGGCTCGCGCTGTTGCACGTGACCGAGGACTTGTACGAGCGACGGCTCTACCGCTGAGTGACCTTGCCCCGAGAAAGTGGACACCCCCGATAGCGCGAGATGCGCGAGGATGTCCCGATGTCGAAGCGAGCCCGTCGAAGACTCACGCGCGAGCAGAAGCCCGACGCCGTGAAGTTGGTGCGGCAGGTCGGCAACCTGAGCCAGGTTGCGCGTGACCTGGACCTGAACGTCAACGTGCTACGCACCTGGGTGCGGCAA
>JAYTBY010000549.1:0-3312 GCA_043736755.1 Planctomycetota bacterium
TACGCGAAGTTCCTCGATTCGAAGCCCGGTTCGCGCTGGCGCGCGAAGGTCACGACGCGACGCTGAACGACCTGGGGCGTGGGCAGCGGCCCTCGGCTACGCTGCGCGTCCATGGCACGCAAAAGCAGCAAGCGCAGCACCGATCCGTTCGCACCGACTCGCGAGGACCGTTTCACGTTCGGACTGTGGACGGTGGGCAACCCCGGACGCGATCCGTTCGGTGAGGCCGTTCGACCGCGGATGTCCGCGACACACATCGTCGCGCAGCTCAGCCGATGCGGCGCCTACGGCGTGAACTTGCACGACGACGACCTCGTGCCGTTCGGATCGAGCGCCAAGACGCGTGACGGAATCGTGCGCGAGTTCAAGAAGGCGCTCAGCGATCACGGGATGGTCGTGCCGATGGCGACGACGAACCTGTTCACGCACCCGATCTTCAAGGACGGTGCGTTCAGCGCGAACGACCCCAAAGTGCGCGCGTTCGCCCTCCAGAAAACGATGAACGCGATCGATCTCGGCGTCGAGCTGGGTGCGACGACGTACGTCTTCTGGGGCGGTCGCGAGGGCACCGAAGCCGACGCGTGCCGCGATCCACGCGACGCATTGAAGCGCATGCGCGATGCACTCGACTTCTTGTGCGAGTACGTGAAAGACCGGCGCTACGACCTCTGTTTCGCGCTGGAAGCGAAGCCCAACGAGCCGCGCGGCGACATCTATTTGCCGACGACGGGGCACATGCTGCACTTCATCTCGACGCTTGCGAATCACGAGATGGTAGGCGTCAACCCCGAGGTCGCACACGAGACGATGTCGGGCCTCTCGTTCGCGCACGCCGTCGCGCAAGCCATGGAAGCGGGGAAGCTCTTCCACATCGACCTCAACGCTCAACGGATCGGTCGCTACGACCAGGATCTGCGCTTCGGATCCGAGGACGTGCGGCAGGCGTTCCTGCTCGTACGCTTGCTCGAGGGCACGATGGGGACGCCGCGTTACGAAGGCCCGCGACACTTCGATGCGCACGCCTATCGCACCGAAGACGAGGACGGCGTGTGGGAGTTCGCGCGCGGTTGCATGCGCACCTACAAGATCCTGCACGCGCGCGCGCGTCTGTTCGACGCCGACCCGGAAGTGCGCGCGCTGACGGCGGCGATCCGTGATCGGGAGCTGGACCCTCTGCTCGCCGGGTACACGCCTGCGAAGGCCAACAAGCTGCGCGCCGCGCGGATCGACGTCGATGCGACGGCGAAACGCGGCCTCGGCTACGAGCGACTCGACCAGCTCATGATGGAGCATCTGCTCGGAGTTCGAGGCACGTGACGATCGCGATCGGACTCGACGTCGGCACGCAGGGGACGAAGGGCCTCGCGCTCGATGTCGAGGCGAAGCGTGTCGTCGCGCGCGCCTCGAGTGCGTACGGATTGATCGAGGGCTTGCCTCCCGGTCATGCCGAGCAACATCCCGCGACGTGGCGGCGCGCTGTTCTGGAAGTCGTGCGCGCGCTCGTTCGCGAGCTCGGGACCCGCTCGAGCGAGATCCGTTGCTTGGGCGTGTCGGGCCAACAGCACGGCTTCGTGCCGCTCGACGCGAACGGAGCCGTCATCCGTCCCGCGAAGTTGTGGTGCGACACGTCGACGTCCGCGGAAGCACGCGAACTCTCGGAGCGACTCGGCCGTGCGATTCCGACGGGTTTCACAGCATCGAAGATCTTGTGGCTCGCGCGTCACGAGCCGGCGCACTTCGCGCGTCTTCGCACCGTTCTGCTGCCGCACGACTGGATCAACCGCGAACTCACGGGCCGCGCGTGCATGGAAGCAGGCGACGCATCGGGCACGGGGTTCTTCGACGTGCGCACACGCACCTTCGACGCACGCGCAATGGATGCGATCGACGCACGACTCGCTGCGTGCATCCCCGAACTCGTCCCTCACGACGCCGCAATCGGAATGGTGCGCGACGACTTCGCGCGCGAGCTTGGCCTGCCGCTTGGCGTGCAAGTCTCTCCCGGCGGCGGCGACAACATGATGAGCGCAATCGGCGCGGGTGCAACGCGACCGGGCGTGTTCGTGATCTCGCTCGGCACGTCCGCGACCGCGTTCGCGCACAGCGACGTGCCCGTGATCGATACGGCGGGACTCATCGCGCCGTTCTGCGGCTCGACCGGAGGTTGGCTACCGCTCCTGTGCACGATGAACGCGACCGGTGTGCTCGAGGAAGTGCGCGCGCATGCCGCTTCACCGAACGATCATGCCTCGCTGACCGAGCGCGCGATTCGTGTCGAGCCCGGTTGCGGCGGGGTGCTTTTCGTGCCGTATCTCCAGGGCGAACGCGTGCCCGACCTGCCGAACGCTTCGGGCTCCGTTCACGGATTGCGCGCCGGTTCGCTCGACTCTGCCGTGCTCTATCGCGCCGCGATCGAAGGCGTGACGCTGAACCTCGCGTGGGGGATCGAACGCATGCGCGCACTGGGAATCGCGGTCGATTCCGTGCGACTCGTCGGCGGGGGAGCGCGCAATCCGCTGTGGCGGCAGGTGATCGCGGACGTGCTCGACGCGCCAGTGACGCCGCTTGCGGAACCGGAGACGGCCGCGCTCGGCGCGGCCATCCAAGCGGCGTTCGCGAGCAACGGCTCGCGGTCGCGGGTCGAGGACTTCGCGGGCGTCGCGATCGGAGAAAACGCCGCGCGGCACACGCCGAGACCCGACGTCGTCGCGACGTATCGCGCCGCGAGCACGAAGTTCCGCGAGGTCGCGCGGCTGTCTTCGATCGAAGCTCGGATCGTCCCACCGATCTGAACACGATTCGGCGCCGCGCAACATTCGCTCCGATGCTCCTCGAGTGCTGCGCGGCCCGTCGAGCATCGACTTCCGTGTGGACTCCACCGAACTCCCGTCCACCGCGAAACGTGAGGCGATCGACGACATGACCACGAACCTCGCTCGACTTGAGAAGCCCCTGGTGCGCGGACTCGCTCTCGTCTGCATCGCGGTCGGCCTGCCCGCTCGTGCTCTCGGTTTCGGTCCGGGCAACGCGATCCGCCTGCCGGACTACCTCGGCGTCGAGGACCCGACGGTCGTGCGGCGAGCGCGACACATTCGTGTGGATCGATCGATGGATGCAGCGAGAACGGTTGCAGGTGCTCGACATCGCGTCGGGGAATCAACGCTCGATTCCAGTCGACGGCGAACCGTTCGCGATCAGCGGGCCGAACGAAGACGGCGAGGTCGCACTGCTCGAATCGACCGGACTGCTTTCGAACGATCACTGCATCGAGTTCGTCTCGGTGAGGGACGGCAAGGCGCGCACGGTCCTGCA
>JAYTBY010000550.1:0-3311 GCA_043736755.1 Planctomycetota bacterium
TCCAGCCGGCGAGCAACACCGGCGCGGAATTCTGGCAGGCGCTGTCTCCGCGCTCGACGCCGGGCGGGTCGTCGTGGAGTTCGACGTTCGTGCCGAACACGCCTCCGCTGAATCCGAACTCGCTGCCGCCGGGCGCTCCGACCGAGACCTACGTCCTCCAGAACGGACTCACGGAGTCGCAGAGCGAGGCGTCGCCGTGTGCGTTGCAGATGGCGAACTCAGGCCAAAGTGGAGGGGAGTTCATCAAGGGCAGCTTCGTCGCGCAGGACTCGCTCGTCGCCTACGCAACGCCGCCGGCGCCCTCCTCGCACGCTGTGGGGCTCGGCACGGTCGTCCTTCCGCGCTACGCGTCCGTCCCCTCAACCTGGGAGTTGTGGCCACGCGGACTTGTCGGCGGCAACACGCACAGGTCTCAAGGCTCTGCGGTGCTGCGGCATGATCTTGTTGGGGCCAGCGGCTACTCGGGCAAGAACCGCGTCTTCTCCGTGGGTGGCCTGTACCACCTCCAGGGCTTGGGCTGGTCCACGGTGCCCGGAGTGCATGAGTACGTCACCACGACGGCGCAGAACCTGTCGCAGGGACAATGGAGCTACCAAGCCTTGCATAGTTCAGGCACTTTCGCGCTGGGTCGAATCGACAACAACGCCGTCCTTCTGCCGACGGGTGACATCCTCATCGTCGGAGGCGGCCGAATCTCCGCCGCGCAGTTCGGAGCAGCCGGACCCCCTGAGACCGCCGACGCGGTTTCGATCCAAGCAACGCCTGAGCCCAGGCCACAAATCCTCCGACCTGGCCTCCAAGGCACAACGCCTCCCGGAGGAGTGCCTGCTCCCGGAGCGCCCTGGTCCGTCGGAGAGATGGCGAGCCCGGCGTCCAGCCCCTTCTACGGCACCGGCGGCGTGCCGCGTCGTCACGGACACTCTGCTGTGCTGCTCCCCGATGGTCGCGTGCTCGTCTCGGGCGGGCTGACGCCGTTCTATCCGGGCCAGTCGTTCACGGGCGACATCTTCTCGCCGCCCTACCTCTTCCAGCCCTTCCGGCCCACCCTCGCCAGCATCCAGGGCTCTTCCTTCGCCTTCGGGCAATCGATCACGCTGGCCGTCGGTCGGGGAGCCGATGAGGTGATCGACGCCGTCGTCTTGCTGCGTCCCGCGTCCACGTGCTACGGGTTCGATTCGAGCCAGCGCTACATCGAACTCGAATTCGCCCTGGGCGCGTACGACGCGGGCATGGAAACCCAGAGCGTGGTCGTCACGGCGCCGGCGGACCAACTTGGACCGACCGGTCACTACCTCCTCTACGCCGTGAGCCACCTCGCCGGAGCGCCGACCGTGCGTGTTCCCTCCGTGGGGCAGTTCATCCACCTGAACTGAAGGAACTCAGGGCCAGAGCCGCCGCCCGTGGCTCGCGAGGAGCGGAGCACGGGTGGCGTGACCTTTCCTACTCCTCGGCATTCCCGTACTTCGTGAGACGTGACGGCTGACTCCGGCCGTTCACGCCGACGGGAGCGTGCGAGGGATGCGCTTGCGGGGGTTCAGGATGCGCGTCCCTGCGTCAGCCGACGAAAACAGGCGTTCTCCTTGAGCGCTCAAAGCGCGCGCATCACGACCTCGACGGCGCGCGCGTGATCCGAGCTCGCGACCGCGAGCTCCAGGAACGTGCTTCAGGTTCCGGGTGGACAGTCCTGTTTCGGGCGGACATGAGCCGTGATTTCGGCGCGTTCGAGCGCCGTGACGAAGCGTGTGAGCTCGCCGAGCGAACCCTCCATGACGTATTGGAGCTCGTCGCGATTCGGTGCGTTCGAGGTCATGGGCGCGAGGTCATTCGAGCGCGGAACCGAGGGGGGGGGATGTGAGCGCGGACCGTCGACTTGGTGTCGACGGTCCGCGTTGGAGAAGAGAGCGGGCGGGAGAGGGCGGCGAGCGGGACGGTCCTCGACGGGAGGAACCAGGACCGTTGGTCCGGCGCGTGAACGCGCCAGACTAGGGACTAGACCCGCGCCCGCGTGTCCTTGCGCGTCTGCTTCTTGCGATCCATCTCCGTCAGCATCCGCTTGCGCAGCCGCAGCGTCTTCGGCGTCACTTCGAGCAGCTCGTCGTCCTCGAGGTACTCGAGTGCTTCTTCGAGCGACATGTTGTGCGGCGGCGGCAACTTCACGTTGTCGTCCTTGCCGGCCGAGCGGATGTTCGTGAGCTTCTTCTCGCGGCAGACGTTGACCCCGAGGTCGTTGTCCTTGTTGTTCTCGCCGATGATCATGCCCTCGTAGACGGGCGTGCCGGGCGCGACGAAGAACGTGCCGCGGTCGAGCAGGCCGAACATGCCGTAGGGCACGGACTCGCCCGTGCGATCGGAGATCAGGACGCCGTTCTGGCGCATCGGCAGCGGACCGCCGTCGCGACGCCATTCCTCGAAGACGTGGCTCAAGATCGCCATGCCTTGGCTGAGCGTCATCAGCGCCGTTCGCGCACCGATGAGTCCGCGCGACGGCACGAGGAACTCGATCCGCGTTCCAGCCGGCATCGGTTCCATGTGCGTCATCTCGCCACGCCGGCGACCGAAGTACTCGATGATCTTGCCGGCGTGCTCGTTCGGCAGTTCGACGACGGTGCGTTCGTACGGCTCGTGCTTGTGGCCGTCGATTTCCTTGAGGACGACACGCGGCTTGCCGACCGAGAACTCGAAGCCTTCACGGCGCATGTTCTCGATGAGGACGCCGAGGTGCATGACCCCGCGACCTTTGAGTTCGTAACCGTCGTCGCTGCCCTTCTCGTTGAGTTGGAGCGCGACGTCGCGCAGCGCCGCGCGCTCGAGGCGCGTCAGGATCTGACGACTCGTGACGAACTGACCTTCTTGGCCCGCGAACGGCGAGTTCGAGACGTAGAACTCCATCGAGATCGTCGGCTCGTCCATGAGGATCGCCGTGAGCGGCTCCTGGACGTCCGGCGGACACAGGGTGTCGCCGATCTTCATGTCTTCGATGCCCGCGACGACGGCGATGTCGCCAGCGTGCACGATATCAGTGGCGACGCGTTGCAGGCCTTCGTAGCGGAAGAGGCCCTTGATCGGCGCGATCACGGCCTTCGAGCGGTCGGGGTGACACACGGCGACGCGCATGCCGTTCTTGAGCACGCCGCGGCGCACGCGGCCGATCGCGATGCGGCCCATGAAGTCGTCGTGGTCGAGCGTCGCGGCCTGGAACTGCAACGGCGCGGTGTCGTCCTGCGGCGGCGCGGGCGCGTGCTTCAGGATCATGTCGAAGAGGGGCTCGAGGTCCTTCTTCTCGTCCTTCATGTCGTGCATCGCGTAACCGT
>JAYTBY010000551.1:0-3311 GCA_043736755.1 Planctomycetota bacterium
GCGAGACACTTGGCTCGAGCCATCGGTGATCTCGTCGACGTCGAGGACCTGGTCGCTGCCGTCGCGCACCTCGAAACCGTCCACGGATGGGTCCGCATCGACCTCGACTCGGAACCGGTGATTCACGCCGACCCTCAGCACGACGTTGCTTGGATCGAAGCCCGGCTCGAGCACGAATCCGGCGCCCTCGATGTCCTGCCCATGCGCGCTGAACCTGGGTGAGTTGCGTGGCACACGTTGGAACTCGAACGCGCCGCTCGAATCGGTGACAGACTTCTGCGCGAAGCGTGAGGACGAAAAGCTGTGACCCTCGGTCCACGGGTAGGTCACGCCGACCTCGATGTCGGCCAGAGGCAGTCCACGCGTGGACAAGACTCGACCGAACACGCGCTCGAGCCACGCATCGTGTGGCACCACCAAATTCACGTCGCGCGAGCCGGCGTCGATCGGCGCGGAGACTTGCACGAGCCCCGTCGCCGGATCGACCAGGCACACGCGATACGGTTGCGGCGCGAGACCGCCGAGTTCGAAGCGTCCATGGGCGTCGGTCTTCGGTCGCTGCCCATCACCGATCTGCCCGTTCGCCACGAACTCGATCGGGATGCCGACCTGCGGGTAGGGGATCGCGCCCTCGAACGACACGTACCAACCCACGAGCGGTCCGCCCAGCGCGTCGGCCGCGTGGCCCGTGATCGAGAGTGCGGGGCCAGCGATACGAATCTCCACGCCTTCGATGACTCGCCGCGCGATCAGCTCACGCCCGAAACCTGCGATCCATCCCGGCGAAAGACCGCGTTGGGTCGCCACGAGATCAGCCTCCGGACCGAAGTTCTCCGCTTCGAACTCGAAGCAGCCGTCGACGCCGGTCGAAGCGCGATTGCCTTCGAGCCTGACCTCGGCCTTCGCGATGGGAACGCCCTGTAGGTCGAGGACGATGCCGCTGACACGTGGCTTCGAGGTCTTCGCCGGTCGCTCGACCACGAACACGAGATCGGTCGCATCCGCATGTGGGACTGCGACTCGAAGGATCGGCGATGTGCCGATGACGACCTGTATGCCCGCTTCAGGAAATGTCGGCACGGACCCGAGGTCGAAACGCCCGAGCGAGTCCGTGGTCTCCTCTTCGAACTCGCCCCACATCGAGGTTTCGAATTCGAAAGGAAGTCGAGTCACGGCGGCACCTTCCCCGACGGTGAGCACGCGAGCGCCGTCGATCGGAACCCCGCCGCGGTCCACCACGGTTCCAGCGACTCGGACGGTTCGCGCGACGAGCCAGACGGACACGTCTTCGTCCGGGATGCGGCCGCGCTTCACGATCGCCCAGCCTTCCTCCGCGAACTCGGCGACGGGCGCTGCGCCTAGCGCGTCGAGTACGAACGACCCATCGGCGAGCGTCGTCGTGTGAGCGACGGGATCCATGCCTTGCAGCAGTTCGCGCAAGCCGGGCGGATGCTCGAGCTGCGCGAGCAACGACTCGCGCAGCCCGACATCGTCGCGCAGATCCCGCCGAAGCTCGGGATCGACAGAGTGATGTCCCGATGGCAAGTCGAACGAGTCTCCGACCCATGTCGGTAGCGATCGATCGAGCGCCGTGATGTGCAAGCCCGGAACTCCCTGGCCCGTCATGTCGAGTACACGACCGCGCAACTCCGTCCGCGGCGTGGGTTTCGTCGGCGTGGGCGTGCTGGCTTCACTTGCAGTCGAAATGGCCTTTCGACCGGCGGTTTCCGCGGGGCTCGAGCGCGAATCAGAACTCTCCGTCGCCGCCTCTCCGGGCAAAGAAACGGCCTCGGCCTCGAGAGCCACGAACGTGCCCTCTGAAGTCAGGGCAACGGAACTCACGTCCCGCGATGCGCGCCACGTCGCGACGCCGATTCCACCCGCGACGAGCAAGACGAACCCGGCGACCGCGACTGCGCCAGCCGGAACCGCCACTTTCGGCATTGCAGCCAGCGGCGCGAACGCGGCGCACCAATTCGCTCGATCTCCGTACGAGCGGTCGAGCCGCGTCCGCAGCTCGCCGTGCGCGCGCGCGAGCCGCGTGTTCACGGTTGCGGTCGGCACGTCGAGCTTCTTCGCGATCGCGCGCGGCGCGAGGCCGTCGTACCACCGCATCAGCACCACGTCGCGGTCGATGGGCTCGAGCGCGAGCACGTGCTGCGCCAGATCGCGCGACATCTCGGCGCGCGCGACGAGTTCGTCCGTGCTTTCGAGTGCCTCCGACTTCGCTGCAGTGCGCTCGCGCGTCGCGCGACGACCTTCCTCGCGCCCGATGCCGCGCGCGGCGTTGCGCACGACCTGGCCCAGCCATCCGCGCAAGTTCGTGGCGTCGCGCGGCGGGCTCTTCGCAGCGGACGCGAGCGCGCCCTGCACGACGTCATCCGCGCGTGCGGCGTCGGCGACGAGTCGGCCGGCGAGCCCGCGTGCCCACTCGACGTGCTCCAACAGGGATTCGAGTCGGGGGTCCAAGGCGGGGTCGGTCCGTGCGTCCATGATGGTCTCCAGCCCCGCAATGCCGCTCGCGCCGGATTCGATTCGGCCGTTTCGCAGCGCGTCGCAAGTCACTTCGTGGCCATGAGATGCAGCCCGGCCGAGAACAGCGCGAACCAGATCGAAGGAGCGCGCACACTTCTCCATCGAGCATGTCCGAGTCACCCGTCGATCCCCAATTCGTCCTCGAGCACGCCGCGCACGTGCGCGCGCTCGCGCGGCGGCTCGTCTTCGACGACGCGCGGGCGGACGACTTGGAGCAGGAGACGTGGCTCGCGGCGCTCGGTAACGCACCGCGTGAGATGACCTCACCGCGCGGGTGGCTCGCACGGATCGCGTCGCGTCGCGCGGTGCACGACTGGCGCGCGGCGAGCCGTCGCGACGCGCGCGAGGCGGAAGTCGCGCGGCCGGGGTCCGTCGCGTCGAGCGAAGTCGTCGTCGAGCGCGAGGAAACGCGGACTCAAGTCGTGCGCGCCGTGCTCGCGCTCGACGAGCCGTACCGGTCGGCGCTCGTCGCGCAGTTCCTCGAAGAGCGCTCGCCGCGCGACGCGGCGAAGGTGCGCAACGTGCCGGTCGAGACGCAGCGCACGCAAGTGAAGCGCGGGATCGAGATCCTGCGCGAGCGCATGAAGCGCAGTCACGGATTCGGATTCGCAGCCTTCCAGCTCGCGCTCGTGCGCGATCTGCGGCTCGAAGCACCGCTCGGCGCGACGCTCGCGGCGGCGGGAACGGCGATCGTCGGTGGAGGAATCCTCATGGGCGCGGGGAAGCAGTTCGCCGTCGCGGCGGCGGTGGTGCTCGTGGCGGTGCTCGCATTCGTG
>JAYTBY010000552.1:0-3308 GCA_043736755.1 Planctomycetota bacterium
CTTGGCGGCGCGAGCGCGATCCGGCGCGCGCGGCGCTCGACCTGTTCGGCGCGTGGATCGTCGTCACGCCGGTGCTGCACCCGTGGTACGCGCTGTGGCTCGTCCCCTGGCTCGCGTTTCGCGACGCACGCGCGCTCACGTGGCTCGCGTGCGTGGCGCCGCTCGCGTTCTTCCCCGTCGTCGGTTGGCAACGCGCCGGAACCTGGGTCGAGCCGGTGTGGCTGTGGCCTGTGCTCGCCGTGCCACTCGCCGTACTGCTGGTGCTCGACGCGCGGCGCACGCATCCTCACGCGACCCCGACGTGAAGACCTCCGACTTCGAGTACGAGCTGCCCGCGCGCGCGATCGCGGCGCACCCGACAGAACCGCGCGACGCGGCGCGACTCCTCGTTCACGAGATCGCCGCGGACCGCACGCGGCATCTCCACGTGCGCGATCTCCCCGAGATCCTGTCGGCGGGCGATCTCGTCGTCGTGAACGACACGCGCGTGCGGCCCGCGCGTTTCCTCGGGCGACGGCGATCGGGTGGAGCGCTCGAACTCCTGCTGCTCGCGCCGCTCGGGAATCGTCGTTGGCGCGCGCTCGTGAAACCCGCGAAGCGGCTGGTCGCGGGCGAGGAGTTCGAGCTCGAAGGCGGTGCGCTGCGTGCTCGTGCGATCGAACGTCCAAGCGGTGACGACGGTTTACCTGGCGCGGAGTGGATCGTGGAAGTGCGCGCCGGCGCGCAGCGCGATGCCGATGTGAGCGCGCTCCTCGAGGCTCACGGACGCATGCCATTGCCGCCGTATTTGCGCAAAGCGCGCGGCGAAACGCCTGAGGATCCAGCGGACCGCGAGCGCTACCAAACCGTCTACGCTCGGCGCCATTTCGCCGAACACAGCGGAGCGATCGCGGCGCCGACGGCGGGGCTGCATTTCACGCCCGCACTGTTGGAGCGACTCACTGCGGAAGGGATCGACCGCGCCGCAGTGACGCTGCACGTCGGACTGGGCACGTTTCAGTCCGTCGAGGTCGACGATCCGGCCTCTCATCCCATGCACGCCGAGGATTTCGAGCTCGGTGACGACGTTGCATCGGCCGTCGCCGCGACACGCGCGCGCCGCGGACGCGTCGTGGCGATCGGGACGACGTCGTTCCGCACGTTGGAGTCGTGCGCTCTACCGGGTCGTCTGGTGCGCGCGGATCGCGGCGCGACGCGCATCTTCGTGCGGCCGGGATCGGACATTCGCGTCGTCGACGTGCTGTTCACGAACTTCCACTTGCCGCGCAGCACCCTGCTCATGCTGGTCAGCGCGTTCGCCGGTCGCGAGCGCATCCTGCGTTTGTACGGCGAAGCGTTGGAGCGCGGGTACCGCTTCTTCAGCTACGGCGACGCGATGTTGCTGCTGCCTTGAGAACCCGCGCAGGCGTCGGGCCTACGTCTCGCGCGATTTCGCTGCGCTCCGCGACGCGCGATCTCGTGACTCCTTCACGGTCACCGACGCACTTCGATCATCACGCACTTCGATCATTGCGCACTTCGATCATTGCGCGCTTCGATCATTGCGCGCTTCAATCGTCGTGCACTTCAATCGTCGCGCGCTTCAATCGTCGCGCGCTTCGAGCGCGTCGCGAATCACACGCGCTGCCTCGCGTGGATCCGCGGCCCCGAGGATCGCCGAACCCACCGCCGCGCGACCCACGCGCGCGAGCTCAGCCGCATTGTCGACGCCGATGCCGCCGATCGGGAACAGCGGTTTCGCGGCCGCTTCCGCTGCGATCCAGCACGCGTCGGCTCCGAGGCCATTCGAGTAGCCCTTCGTGCTCGTTGCATGGACGGGCCCGAAGCCGAGGTAGTCCGCGGGACCTTCGTCGGCCGCGAGAACCGCGTCGAAGTCGTGCGTCGAGAGACCGATCAACGGCCCGTCGCCTAGAAACGCACGCGCGGCCGCGATGGGCATGTCGTCTTCACCGACGTGCACTCCGCACAGTCCTTCCGGCCAGAGCGCGAGCGCGACGTCGACGCGATCGTCGACGGTCACGAGGATGCCGAACTTGCGTACGACATCGAGATCCAGGACGCGCCGTGCCCATTCGAACGTTGCGCGCGCCTCGCAGGGCCCGCGCTGGAGCGCGCCGATCGATTTGGGGCGCACTTGCACGACATCCACGAACGGTGCCACCTCGGCGAGGACCCCGAGTGGATCGCGGGTTCCACACAGCTCGGGCGTGAAGAGCAGGAGGACGCGCGCGCGCGCCAGTCGATCGCGGATCTCGAATCGGTCGGGGACCACAGAGGCACGTTATCCCACCACATCCCACCGCGTGAGGGGGATGCGGCGCGCGAAGACTTCGTCGTCGCGCGCTGCCCGTTTCGTTCGAGGAAATGCGGCAGCCGGGGCCCGAGCGCCCCTGGCCGAGCCGAGTTCAGAGGGTCCAGGTCACTTGGACCCCGTTCGTCAGGTTGAACGTGCTCGCCGTGCAGAACGCCGCAGCGTTGCGATACCACACTTGGTACGAGCGCACGTCACCGGCGACGCACGCTCCGCGCACGGACACGGTCAGGTCCAGGCCGACGGGGTACTGGCTCACGCCGGCGCTGTTCGTCTTCGTGCCCAGGCGGACGATCGTGCCGCCCGCGCAACGCAGGCCGTCGCCGAAGACCGCACCCGCACCGGCGCCGAGCTGCGACGTGCCCTGGAAGTAGAGCGCCGAGCTGTTCGGCATGCCAGTGCCCTGGAGCGCCAGCGTGTCGTTCGCGATGCTCGCCGTGCCCGTTGCCGAGAGGTTCGCACCG
Organism: Planctomycetota bacterium; assembly: GCA_043736755.1. Lineage (GTDB taxonomy): Bacteria > Planctomycetota > UBA1135 > UBA1135 > JAEUHZ01. Next base: position 2,776 of record JAYTBY010000552.1, read on the forward strand.
TTCGCGTGGAACGAGCTCGCGCAGCCGTTGCCGGCCAGCCCGGAGTTCGCACACGGGCAGGGCGTTCCGGTCCCGTCACCGAAACAGAACGCCACGTGCGGCGGTCCGCCCGGGATGTACACGAGGCCGAGCAGGTTGCCCGCGCCCGTCGAACCGACGATCGTAGCGAGCCCCGTCGCGAGGTCGATGGTGCACAGGTTGTCCGTATTGCTGTCGACCACGTACATCACGCCGTTGTCCGTGTCGTACGCGATCCCGTTGGGGTTCGTCGACGCCGCGCCCAAGGCACCGATCAGGGTCGCCGCGCCCGTCACTCGGTCGATCGCATAGAAGCTCTCGGTTCCGCTGTTCGTCCCGTAGAGCAAGTCAGTCGCCGGGACGTAGCCGAGGTTCGTGAACGACGTCAGGCCGGTCGTGCCGATCCGCGTCGCAGGGCCTGTCACGGGATCGATGTCGAACAGGTTGCCGTTGGAACCGCCCCAGAGCTTGCTCTGCGTGCTGTCCCACTCCAAACCGTGCATCACGATCGTCGC
>JAYTBY010000553.1:0-3307 GCA_043736755.1 Planctomycetota bacterium
GGCGAGATCCTCCCCCGCGCTCTGCGTTGGTGCCTGGAGCAACAACGACCTTGAACTTGCCCCTTGTCACGCAAGATCTCCCCGGGATCGGAGGTCGGATCAAGTCCCACCCTGAGGACTTCGTCGTCGTCGAAGCTGCGCTCTACGAACCCTCCGGTACGGGCGAGCACATCTACCTGCGTCACCGTCGCTCCGGTTCGACGACGCAAGATCTCGCGCACCGTCTCGCGCGCGAGTTCGGGTTGCGTCCGTTCGACGTCGGCGTCGCGGGCCTGAAGGACAAGATCGCGGTCGCGGAGCAGACGTTCTCGTTGCCGCTACCGAAGGCCGACGTCGAGGAGGTGCGCACACGAGCCGCGGCGGCGCTGCCGGGCGAAGTGTTGTGGGCGAAACGCCACGGCAACAAGCTGCGGCGCGGCCACTTACTCGGGAATCGGTTCGAGGTCCTCGTGCGCGGCGTGCGGCCCGACGCCGGTCCCGACGCCGAGCGCATCGGGCTCGAACTCGTGCGCCTTGGCGTGCCCAACTTCTATGGCGAGCAGCGTCTCGGGACCGACAACCGCAACGTCGAGATCGGTCGCGCGAAGCTCACCGACGACAGCCGCGATTGGCTGGCGAACTTGCACCGCACCGCGTGGCAAGCCGATCTCTTCAACGTGTGGCTCGCCGAGCGGCTCGAGGCCGGCACTTCGCGCACGGTGATCCTCGGTGACGTCGCGAAGCGTCTCGACAACGGCGCCTTGTTCGACGTCACCGATGCAGCGGCCGAGGCCGAGCGCGCCGAACGCCTCGAGATCACCCCGTCGGGTCCGCTTTTCGGGAAGGACATGCGACGCGCCCAACATGCGGCCGCCGAGCACGAGGAGCGCATCCTCGCGACGAACGGGATCGCGTGGGAAGCGCTGGAGAAGTCGCGGCTGCTCGGTTCGCGCCGCGCTGCACGCGTCCTCCTCGCGGAGTTCACGTGCCGCGCAGCCGAAGAAGGACTGTGGATCTCGTTCCGACTGCCGAAAGGGAGCTACGCGACCGTCGTCCTGCGCGAGTTCGCGCGCTGATCGCGCGCTGATCGCGCGCCGTTCGCGCGCCGTTCACGCGCCGTTCACGCGGAATCGGTTCAGCGCTCAGGCAACGCGCACGTGAGCGAGGCCCAGTGCGATTCCCAGTGGTGCGCAGCGCCAACCGTCGCGCGTGTCATGTGGACGACCCGCACGAGATGGATGCCGCCCACGGCGGGGCCGAACTCCACGCGCCCGTCCACGTCCGTACGCAACCGAACTTCGCGGGCCGGATCCGACTTCGGCATGAGGCCGACCAGCGCGTTCGCGAGCGGTGCGCCCTGGAACAGGATGCGCACGGCAACATGTGCGTCCTTGGCCAGCGTTGTGGGGTTCGTGAGCGGCACGACTTCGAGCGGCAATCCGAGGACGCGATCCCACCCCAGGAGTTCCTGCGCCGTCCGCTCGGTCGCACCGCCCGCGACGACGATCGTCTTGGGACAGCGCGCGTAGGCCTCGAGCCCTTTCGACGTGCTCTCTCCGCGCGCCTTGCGCTCTGCGATCACGTGTTCGAGGCCCTCCTCGGTCAAGTAGCGCTCGAACTTCTCGGCTTCGATCTCGATCTTCGTCGCGTTGCTCCGGTAGCCGATGACATGCAGCCCCGCTGCGCTCGGCTTCCACAGGCCGGCGGGCGTCCTCCCATCACGACCCAGGATGCGCGTCTCGCTTCCGGCTGAATCGAAGGCCGTGAAGAGAACGATTCGTTCTTCCTTGCGCGCGACGAGTTCGCCGACGAACTGCTCGCCGACGACGAGCTGCAGATCGACGCGCTGGTCGACGGCCGGTCGGTAGCTCGACGGTTCGAGCCAGAAGTCGTGCGCTGCGAGTGGGCTCGTGAGCGCGAACAGAACGGCGAGGAGTTGTTTGCGCATGTGAACTTCGGTCGAGAGTGAGGAGGCCCTGGTGCGGCGAGCGCACCAGGGCTTTCGGTCAGCCGTCCAGGAGCGACGAGAAGGCACCCCCGTCCTCCGAGAAGTCGAGGTCGAGATCGTTCACGTCGACGGGCTCCGCAGAATCCGTCGTGTTGTCCTGGATCAAGGAGGTGACGAGCGCCTCACCGGAAGGGGTCGCCGATTCGTCTTGGCCGTTGTTGTTGTTGTTGTTGTTGCAACCGGCGAGGAACGAGAGGGTCAGCCCGAAGAGGATCGAAGTGGCTGTGCGCATGGGTCAGTTCTTGCTCGGCGAGCCGGGAAGCGGCGCGCGCAGGTACGGGAACGTGGTGTCGAAGAACGTCGCGTCGACATACGCGCCGTCGGTGAACTCCAGTGCGCCCGACGGAGCATCGGCCGGATCCAAGAGGACGCCCATCACGACGCGCAAAGCCATGTCGACGACGTCGTCGCCCGGGCGTCGACCGTTCGGGTACCCGGCGACGTCGCCAGCGAGCACTCCCAGCCGATTCTGATTTCCGGCGGGAGCTGACGCGATCGAAGTGTTCAAGCGCAGCATCTCGCTGCCGACGACGTTCGCCGGCAAGTTGAGGCCGGTGACTCCGGTCAGGAACACGGAGACGAGGTCAGCACGTGGGAACAGGTTCGGCGCGCGAACGCCGGCGTCGAAGAAGAGGATCTCGAGCAGTTCCGGGAGACTCGGATTCGTGACGTAGTCGGCGAACTGCCCATCGTCGATGGGTTCGCTGGCGTTGAAACGATCCTTGTCCTTCAGGCCGATCACCACTTCGTTCACGAGCGGATTCGAAAGTCGCGAAACCTGCGTGAAGGCTCCACCTTCGACCGTCACACGGTTCGCGACGGCGGACATCGGCCTGGGGTTCGCGATCCGTGCTTGGCGCACGCTCGCAGTGGTCCACGCGCCGAGGATGGGCTCGGTGGCGACGAGGTAGTCGATGGGCACTTCGATGCACAACGCGGTCACGTTCGCATCCGCCAGGTCGTCGGTCTGCGCGGCCGGGTCACCGAGCGGAACGAAGTTCACGAGGTCGAACACCTCGCCGAGGTTGACGACGAACGGATCCTTGCGCTGACCGACGAACACCCGACCGGTGAACGTACGGCCGGAACCGTTGTCGGGCAGCGTGATCTCGTGGATGTGGTTGTCGGCGTAGGCCGCGTACATCGGCACCGACTTCGTGCCGATGTTGTCCACCGGCTTCGAGAACTGCGTGGAGCCCGTGCTCGCGTCCGTGGCGGAGAGCCGCGTGCCCGTGCGCCGGTCGCCGAGCACGACGTCCAGCGTGAAGGTCTCGCGCACGTTCAGGTTGGCCGTATCGCCCGTGCCCGGCCCAATCGGCC
>JAYTBY010000554.1:0-3305 GCA_043736755.1 Planctomycetota bacterium
GGACCGCATGCGCGGGCGTCCACAAGCGGACCTTCCGTCGCACACGTTCGAACCGATCGGCTACATCGTGCAGCAGCACTTGGCGCGAGCCGACCGGCCCACGGAGGGATATGCCAAGTGGGCTCGGGCGATCCCTCTCGAGTTCCAGGCCGAAGTCCTTCGCAAGGATGTCGCTTGGGTGATGGCCGGCGACGACGGCAAGGTCGATTTCGCGCGCGACCCTTACTGCTTGGCAACGGTGAGGCACTTCGCGAGCTTGGTTCCGCTCGCTCAACTCGCCCGCAAACCCATGTTCGATCTGAAGCAAGCCGATGGCATCGGGGGTGTGCAGTTCAACGCTGTCGCGCTCTGCAGACGTGACTTCGAGGCGCTTGCGAAGAAGCTGATTCAGCGCCTTGAGGCGTAGCACCGACGTCGATCGCAGTTTGCGTCTCGTCGATCGACCTCGACGCGCGTCGCCGGATCTCACCTGCCGCTCTCGGCCGCTGATCGTCGTCACGCGACTCAGCACGAGCGTCGTCGACGATCGCTGAGTCTCCGGCGCGTTCGACGGATCGCGTTCGTGCGCGCTCGTCGTCGGCGAGCACGCCTCCGATCGACGCAAGTTCGCGCTGAACCTCGGTCCGACGTGTGTCTTCGAACGCGGCGAAGAAAAACCGAGTTGAGCCGCGACCGCGCGACGAGCCGCGCGTCGTGTTGGTTGGAGAGGGACCGCGAGCCGCGCGGCCATCCGCCCAGGACCCAACCCCATGCAGAGACGCCTCGTGATCGGAAGCGCCGTGCTCGTCGTTCCACTGCTCGTCGCTTCGCTCCTCGCGGACCCGGCGCTCGCGCAGACGACCCAGCGCGTCAGTATCGCGACGAACGGAGCGCAGGCCGATTCTTACTCGTCGCCGCCGGCGATCTCCGCCGACGGGCGCTTCGTGGCGTTCGTCAGCCGCGCGACGAACCTCGACCCGGCGGACACGAACCTCGAAGCCGACGTGTGGCTGCGCGACCTCGCGATGGGCACGACCGAGCTCGTCAGCGTCACGCCCGGCGGCGCGTCGGGTGACCACGGCAGCTACCAGCCCGCGCTTTCGTCGGACGGGCGCTACGTCGCGTTCACGAGCTACGCGACGAACCTCGTCGCCGGCGATCGCAACGAGCGTAACGACGTCTTCGTACGCGACCGGCGGCTGGGGCGGACCGTTCGTGTCAGCCTCGACGCGAGCGGCCTCGAAGTGCGCGAGCACAGCGAAGCACCGGCGATCTCCGCCGACGGACGTCACGTGTCGTTCCACAGCTTTGCCGCGGGCCTCGTCGCGGGCGACACGAACGATGAGCCCGACGTCTTCGTGAAGGACCTCACGAGCGGCGCGATCGAGCGCGTCAGCGTCGGCAGCGGCGCGATCGAAGGTCACGGGCCGGCCGGTCCGACGTCCGCGATCTCGGCCGACGGTCGCTTCGTCGCTTTCACCGGCGCGGCGCCGAACCTCGTCGTCGGCGACACGAACGGCAACGCGGACGTCTTCCTCCGCGACCGCTGGCTCGCGACGACGGTTCGCCTCAGCGTCGCGACCAGCGGCGTGCAAGCCGACTTCGATTCGGCGCTCGCCTCGATGTCCACCGACGGCCGCTTCGTCGTATTCGTGACGCAATCGGCGCTGCTCGTCCCCGGCGACGCGAACGCGACGCTCGACGTCTTCGTCCGCGACGTCGCATCTGCGACGACCGAGCGCGTCAGCGTCGGAACCGGCGGCGTGGAGAGCGACGGGGACAGCCCGACCGCTTCGATCTCGGCCGACGGTCGCTACGTCGCGTTCGCGAATTGGTCGACGACGTTCAGCACGCTCGGTTCACCGGGACGCGCGCAGATCTTCCTGCGCGACCGGCGCGCGGCGACGACGGCGCTCGTGAGCCTCTCGAGCGCGGGCGTCGCGGGAAACGACGACAGCGGCTCGCCCACGATGTCCGCCGACGGCCGGCATATCGCTTTCGTCAGCTTCGCGTCGAACCTCGTTCCGTTCGACGACAACGGGTTCGAGGACGCGTTCGTTCGCGAGTGAGGTGTCGCGCACATGCTCGCGTCGCGCGAAGCCGGTCCGACGCGCGGACCTCGGTTCCGGTCCCGCTCCGGTGACGTCGCAACGCGAACGTCGAGCGCGATCGATCGTCGACCACGATCCATGGTCGAGCGCCGTCAATCGTCGAGCGCGCGTCGCAAGAACCCGTTCGATCGTTCGAGCCGCGCGCGGGCTTCGCTTGCATCGACGCGAACGAGGCCCATCACGCTCGCGACCTTCACGCGGCCGTCGGCGAGCGTCAGCAGTTCTTCGGCGCGCGCGCGGTCACAACCGACGATGCGTTCCACGAGCGCGATCCCGCGCTGCCAGAGCTTCGCGTTCGCGCGCGTCTCGACGTCGACCATCAAGTTGCCGTGGATCTTGCCGAGCCGCGCCATAGCCAGCGTCGTCACGCGGTTCAGCACGAGCTTCGTCGCCGTTCCAGCCTTGAGACGCGTGCTGCCCGCGAGCACTTCAGGGCCCGTCACGACGCGGATCGAGATGTCGGCGTCGTCGCGCGCTTGATCCCGCGGCACGCAGGCGAAGAACACGGTCTTCGCGCCGCGCTCCTTCGCGCGTGCCAACGCTCCGTGCACGTACGGCGTCGTGCCGCCGGCAGCGATTCCGAAGGCGACGTCCTGGGCACCGACTTTCTGCGCATCGACGTCCTGCGCACCGGCGTCGCGTGAGTCCTCGGCGCCCTCGATGGGGGAGCGCAGCGCGCGATCGCCGCCCGCGATGACACCGACGACCTGGTTCGGGTCGCTGTGGAACGTCGGCGGACATTCGGACGCGTCGAGGACGCCGAGTCGCCCGCTCGTCCCCGCGCCGAAGTAGAGGAGTCGGCCGCCCGCTCCGAGCGCGGCGGCGACGAGGTCGATCGCGCGCACGATCTCGGGTTTCGCCGTCCTGATGGCCGCGGAGATGAGCGCGTCCTCCGCGTGCATCACGTCGAACGCATCCGCGATCGAGAGCTCGTCGAGATGTTCGCTGGCCGGATTCGGGCGCTCCGTGTCGAAGTGCTCGCGGCTCGGAGGAGGAAGAGGATTCACGAGGCATCCATCGGCGTGGAGCCGGTGTCACGGATTCGATCCTGGTGGCGCGTCGCTTGCGCGCCGCGCTGGCGCGCGAAGCGCTCACCGGGTTTCCACATCCCTTGGCCGAGGCTAGCGCCGCCGTCGATCACGAGGCACTCGCCCGTGATGTACGCGCTCGCTGGCCCGAGCAAGTGCACGCACTGCGCCGCGACTTCCTCGCGCG
>JAYTBY010000555.1:0-7208 GCA_043736755.1 Planctomycetota bacterium
CTCGCGTCGTCCTCAGCGGCCAAGGAGGCCGCTTCCGGCGTCGCTCGTTCGTCCTCCTTGCATTGCTTAGGCACGCTTCCCCAGGCGGCCTGCCTTTCTCAACGGGCTGCTAGGGCCCGCCAGCGCCTCCCGGGCGCTGGAGTGTTCCACGTGGAACACCTAGCAGCCTGCTGACCAGGTCGGCCGCTCTGAAGAACGTGCCTAAGCGATGCAAGGAGGCCGAAGAAGCAGCGCGACGGCACGTTCCCCGGAGCGGCCGACTTGGTCAACAGGCTGCTAGATCAGCGTTTTCGGCGCGAGCACTTGGCAGAGTCGATCCAGATCGGTCCGGTTGAAGTAGTCGATGACGACTTGACCACGGAACCCGGGTTGATTTCGTAGCGTGACCTTGGTCCCCAGGTGCTCCTCCATCCGCTGCTCGAGTTCACGGATCCAGGGAGGGCTGCCGGCAGGGGTCAGCACGGCGCCAGACCCCGCGCTTGCCGGACGAGAAGCCGCGCGGACAAGACCCTCGACGTCCCTGACGGACAACCCTTCGCGCACGATCCGTCCGATGAAGTCAGCGATACGGTCCGGTTGGGTCAACCCCAAGAGTGCGCGTGCATGCCCCATGGTGACCAACCCGCTCTGCACCGCGTCCTGGGCCACAGCAGGCAATTCGAGGAGGCGAACGTGGTTGGCGACGGTGGCACGCTTGAGCCCGACTCGATCCGCAACTCGTTCCTGCGTCAGGTTCAACTGCTCCATCATCTGCCGGTAGCCCCGAGCGCGCTCAATAGGGTCGAGATCCTGACGCTGCACGTTCTCGACCAGCGCCAGCTCGAGCATCTTCTCGTCGCTGATGTCCACCCGGACCACGGCGGGGATCGTGAGCAAACCCGCAGCTCGTGCGGCGCGAGTCCGGCGTTCACCCGCAACCAGCTCGAATCCGGTCCCCAAGGGTCGAACCACGATCGCCTGCAGGATCCCGTGTTGACGAACACTGTCTGTCAACTCGTCCAGGGAAGAGGGGTCGAAGATCCGCCGCGGTTGGTGCGGATTCGGCCGAATCGACTCGAGGGGAATCTCCTGCGTACCGCCGGCGGGGGGGGATTCCGCCGGCGCCCCGAGTAAGGACCCAAGACCACGCCCCAACCTTCGCTCTGTTCCTGCCATGGTGCTCCCTCTCCTTGGGGGATGACGCTCGAAGCTACGCGCGGTCGCGGAGCGTTGCACGCTTAGTTCGCAACTCCTCGCTGCACCGAGAGCTAGCGCGTGCGGAATCTGGCCCTGCGGGGAGGATACCGAGCTTGGCCGCGCAAGCAGCTCAAGACCCAGCGGGTGAGTAGCCTGGATCCCACGCGACTGACCCGGTACACCGGCACCATGCAACGGACCTTCGAGACGCTGCGCCGATCAAGCGCACGCGCCTCTGTATTGGTTCCAGCGGTTACTGGGTTGGCCTGGTGGGCGAGTGAATTTGCCAGCGCGTCCACGGGCCTAACCCCTTATTCTGCAAGGCCTAGCTACCATGTTGCTTTTGTTGCGGCCGCGCTGGCCCTGTTCGTGTCTGCGGGTTCGGCCGCCTCAGCCTGGTCCTGGAGCGGCCGCCGTCACCTCGCTCAAGTGACCGTGCCCGTCGCTCTGGTGAGCCTAGCCCTTGCCCTGGCCGACGCCGGGACTACGGGGCAGTCCATGTCGTGGTCGTTCACAGCTACAGCGACGCTCGGCGCGCTCCACCTCGGCCTCCTCGCTTCTCTGGCGGCGCGGCTCGCGGCCAAGCCGGGCCTCGCTGCGGCGCTCTTCCTCCTAGCTGCCTACGTGTTCCCCGCACTCTTCCCCAGCTTGCGCCCACTGATCGGCGCCGCGCCTTCACACCACCCAGAGGGTTTTCCTCGTTCGCCCGCGGTACTGACGTCGATCCTCACCCTTGCCGTGACCCTCACCGCCCTACCGCCGCGCCAGCTCCCTGCAAACCTCCGCCGGGATCTCGAATGAAGTACGGCATCCTCGGCGACGTCCACGCCAACCTCTCAGCGCTACGTGCCGTTCTCGAGCGCTTCAAGGCACACCACGTCGATCGCGTCCTCAGCGTTGGCGACGTCGTCGGATACGGAGCTGCACCTTCGGAGTGCATCGCGATCTTGCGCGATATCGGAGCTCGAGTCGTGAAAGGCAACCACGATGCCGCCTGCGTCAACGAGATGGATCTCGCGTACTTCAATGCGTACGCGCGCACGGCGGTGACTTGGACCCGGGCTCAACTCTCCCGCGAAGACTGCACCTGGCTCGCGCGACTTCCACTGACCCTCGACCTCGAGGACTGCAGCGTGGCACACGGCACGTACCACCGCCCGGAACGCTTCGACTACGTGCAAGGCGAAAGTGATGCCGAGGCGTCGTTGGACCGACTACCGACCCCTGTGTGCTTCGTGGGCCACAGCCATGTTCCGATCGCGCTCTTGCGTCTGGAGGATGATCCACTTCGCACAGCGCGTGCCGAGGGCGCGGACTTCGACCTCTCCGAAGTTCACCGTGCATTGATCAACGTCGGCAGTGTCGGTCAGCCGCGTGACGACGATCCGCGAGCGGCATACGGCATCTTCGATGTGGAAGAACAGCGCGTCGTCATCGAGCGTGTTCGCTACGACATCGAAGTCGAAGCACGCCGCATTCGCGCCGCAGGATTGCCGCCAGTTCTCGCCGATCGCCTCTACCACGGCGTCTGACGACTCACTTGCGCGGCGTCACCCGCCGCCGCGCAAGTAGGCGAGCCCGGCAGGCAGCGCATCGAGTCCGTTCTCCCCCAAAGCACTCTGGAACAGCATGCGAATGTCTCTCAGCGGCCGCTCGTCTCCGCGAAAATGGAAACGCCGCACGTCGGGATTCGAACCGACGGTCACCATCATCTCGAGAATCGATCCGGCGTTGCAGCGCTCGCCGCCCGCCTCGAACTCGACCGGCGTTCCGTAGCGCTGCACGATCGAGACGATGAGGGCCGCTGGCCGTGCATGAAGAACGACATCCGGCTCGAGGTCGACTTCGATCTCTTGGAAGTTCGTGTAAGAGGGCAATAGGTCTTCGGCGACAGATCGGCCCCGTTGCAGGAACGTCGCCGCGTGAACGAGCAAGTGATTGAGCGTCACATCACGCACGTCGGCCTTCGAGACGAGGCCGGCGATCCGCCTTGCGCTGCCGTCGTCACGCGCAGTTCGCTCATGACGCTCGACAAAGTGGGTGAGCTGCGTCACGGCCTCCATGAGGTGAAGTGCCGCCGAGGCGTGTCCACGCAGAGTCTGGAGCCGCGCATCCGCCGCTTCGATCGAGGTGCCCTTGACCCACGTGTCGTACGCAGATTGCAGATTGTGGACGTTGGCTTCGAGCGAGCGAGCGCGCTCTTCGCTGACGTGTCGCTGAAGCCATGATTCGCGCTCGTGTTCGTTCGCGATCCGGCGAATGCCGAGGTCTTGGAACACGCGCGCGGCCTCGACGAACTTCGACGCGATCTCCGCTGTCTTCTGCTCGTCGCTCGCAACTTCGCCTTGCCCCACATTTCGCGCAAGCTTTCGCCGCGGCACATCGGACGCCCAGCGATCCTCGGGAAAGGTCTCGGTCGGGAGCACGACGCCATGCGAGCGCGACTCCTCCTCCACGGTGGCGAGAAGCAGACGAACGACCCGCACGAGAAACGCTTGCGCGCGTCGCACGGAATCACTCGACGACGCGGCCTCGCCGGCCGACAGAACGTTCGGGTAACCGTCGAGTCGAACGACGAGGTGGGCGATGCTGAACCCCGCCAGAGCAAACCCGCGCACGGACGCGACCAGCTCGCGCAAGTACGCGAAGGTCCGATTGTGGCGCGCGCCAAAGTCGTCGAGGAAGACCTCGACCGCGTCGGCCTCGCTGACGAGCTGGAAGAAATGGCGCCGCGTCCATTCCGCGTCGGCACGCCCACGCAGCGCGGCGGACAAGCGGAACAACATGTCGCTGCGCCTCTCCAGGAGGGCAACGAACGCCTTGTCCGTGATGACTTCTTCCAGAGCTCCGTCGCCCATGCGCCGATCTTTCGCCCCAGGTACGGGGACCCGCGCATCGTACTGAACCCCGCGCCGCGCGGCCCTCTGGAACGTCGGTCACGCCGACTCAAGATCGCTTTCGCGCGCGGACGATGGGCCTTTCGCGTGCGAGGCCTCTAGGCCGCGCGACACCCAGGACCCCCCGTCCGGAGCGCTCCCATTTCTGCCGAACGTTGCCTCGAAACGTACCTCCAAGAAATCAACGAGGTACCGCTCCTCTCACCCGAGCAGGAGCTCCAGCTCGGCCGTCGCATCCAGGGCGGCGATCTCGAAGCGCGCGAGCACATGATTCGCGCCAACCTGCGACTCGTCGTGTCTGTCGCGAAGATGTACACGGACCGCGGCCTCGCGCTCCAAGATCTCATCGCCGAAGGCAACATCGGCTTGATGAAGGCCGCTGAGAAGTTCGACCCGAACGCCGGCTGCCGCTTCTCGACGTACGGCACGTGGTGGATCAAGCAGTCGATCCGACGCGCGTTGACGAACACCGTGAAGCCCGTCCGCGTGCCAAGCTACATGAGCGAGTTGATCTCGCGTTGGCGCGTCGTGAGCCAAGAGCTCACGTACCTGCTCGGTCGTGCGCCGAACGTCGAGGAGGTCGCCGAGGAACTCGGCATCCCCGAGGACAATTGGCCGCTCCTCAAGCGCACGATTCAAGTCAGCGGCATGGGACCGCAGGTCTCGCTGGACGTGCTCAGTCAAACGCAGGACACCGTCGAAGACGTCTCGCAAGCGACGCCGGACGAGCAGCTGTCGAACACGGACCTGCTCTCGAAGCTCAGTGAACTCCTGAGCGTCATCGACGAGCGTGAAGCGAAGATCCTGCGTCTGCGCTACGGCCTGGGCACGGAGACGGGTGACACGATGACGCTCAAAGAGATCGGCAAAGTCGTCGGTCTCACGCGCGAGCGTGTGCGCCAGATCGAGCAGGAAGCACTGCGCAAGCTCTACGGCGTCATGGGCGAGGTCGAGTGAGCCCGGTTCGTCCTTCCTGACGGTTCGAGGTTAGAACTGGGCCACATGGCCCGCAGAATCGAAGCTCCGGCGCCGACTCTTCCACGCGAGCGCGCGCCGGACGGGACGGCGCTGTACGTGCACTTGCCGTTCTGCGCGGCCAAGTGTCACTACTGCGATTTCTTCTCGGTGGCCGCAGAAGGCCACGATCGCCGACCCACGGTGGACGCGATCCTGCGCGAGGCCGAGCGTTGGGCGCCCAGCTCACCCAGGACGGTGTTCGTCGGCGGGGGAACGCCCTCGTTGCTCGAGGCGCATGAACTGCGCACGCTCTTCGACGGACTTGAACAACTGACGAACTTCCGGCGTAGCGCGCGCGAAGTGACGGTCGAGTGCAATCCGGAGAGCCTCGACGAAGCGAAAGCCGCAACCCTGCTCGAACTCGGCGCCACGCGGCTCTCGATCGGATTCCAGGCGCTCGACGAGAGCGCGTTGAAGCTCTTCGGCCGTGTCCACGACTCCGCGCAGGCCTTCGAGGCCTATCGCGCAGCTCGAGCGGCGGGCGCGCGCGAGGTCAACATCGACCTGATCTACGCCTGGCCCGGGCAGCAGCTCGAGGCCTGGCTCGTCGATCTCGACCGCGTCCTCGACCTAGGCCCGGACCACTTGTCGGCCTACAACCTCACCTTCGAGGAGGACACGGCCTTCCGACGCTGGTTAGACGATGGGACCCTTCCGAAGCCCGTCGAAGAGGTCGAACTGGCCTTCTTCGAGAGCACGCGTGAGCGCCTGAGTGCACGGGGCTTTGGCGCCTATGAGATCTCCAACTTCGCCAGAAACGGGCTCGTAGCGCACCACAACGTCAATTACTGGCACAACGGACCCTATTTGGGTGTCGGCCCATCCGCCGTGAGCAAGGTCGGCGCCGTTCGAGGCGGCAATGTGAAGTCGGTGGGGGACTACGTGCGTCGTGTTCGCGAACTCGGCGATGCACGCGTCTGGGAAGAAGCCCCGAGCGCGCTCGACCGGCTGCGCGAGACGTGGTGGCTCGGGTTGAGGCTCGCGGACGGTCTTTCGCCCGAAGAAGCGCGCGTGCGCGCAGACTTCGACGGCCAGGCTGACCCGCTGGAGGCCATCGCCCGACGCCTCGCTGCGGAAGGGCTGCTCGAGCTCCGCGGCGAACGCTTCGTGCTCAGCGCGACCGGCCTACCGCTCGGCGACTGGGTCGCACGCAAGTTCCTCGACGCCTGAGCTGCTACTTCCGAGTGCTCTCGCAGCGCGCACATCGCTCAGGGTTTGGGGGCGTCAGCCAGCGCCAGAAACTTGTGAAGGGATCGGGCCCACGCGCTGGCAGAGGTTGGTGGCGCCGCTTCGGGGTCGCGTCGCCTGGGGTTTCTGCTCTGGGCGCCGACTCCTTTCAGAGTCCGACGCGCAGGCCTAGGCCGACGAACGCGCTCGCGTCGGCCTGCTCGTCGAACACGGTGGCCCCGGAATCGTCGCGCAGCTCGACGCTCCGCCCGAGGAGAGCGCCGACCTGGAACGTGACCTGCAACGCGGTCCGCGGTGTCCAGTCCACGCCGAACACGACGGGGAACGAGTCGTCCGAGAGCGCCCCGCCCGGGACGCTCGAGCCGTCCGCCAGCCGGTAGTCGCGGGGTCGGTACGTCCCCTGGAGGAAGCCCTGCCAGCTCGGGTCGAGACGGCGGGTCAGGCGCAGGCCCGGTCCGCGCGAATGGAGCCGCGTGTCCGCGTCCATCTGCCACTCGATGCCCACGATCGGGAAGACGACAGCGTCGTCCTCGAACTGCCCGGCCGCGTAGACGCCCGCGGAGAGCGACAACTCGGGGGTGATCTGTCGGCCGAGTGTGACGAACCCGCCAAACAGCACGGAGTCAGCGAACTCGGCTTCCTGATCGCCGCTGAACGCGACGACAGGCCGGCCAACGAAGATCCATGCATCGCCAAACGGACGCGCGATGGTGAGGCCGAGCAGCGAACTCTGCGCGTGCGCGAGCGGCGCGCGAAGACCGCCGGAGGCCGAAGGGAAGTCGTCGAAGTCGTACCACGACCACTCGGACGCGAGATCCGCGCCAAGGCGCCAACTGCCGAGCGGCGGAAGCGGCGCGTCGATGCCGATGTCGCCGCGCGTGACGGAGAGTCCAGAGCCGGCGAGGCCTGCAACGAACTCGACCAGAAGAC
>JAYTBY010000556.1:0-7207 GCA_043736755.1 Planctomycetota bacterium
GGGAGCCGGGCGTCCCGGGTACCACGCCGTGCGATTCGAGCGGCAGATTAGAAGCCAGCCGGGGTACGGAGGGAAGCTTCAGACCGTGGGCACGCCCGAGATCCGCTTGCGCGCGCCCTGGAACACGCCTCAAGCCGTCGGGGGCGGTCGCCGTTCCAAGAGCTGACTCAGCATCGCGAACAGGACCTCGCGCGGGTACGGCTTGCGCAGGACGCCGGACGCCTTCGGGATCCGCTCCAGGTCGATCGTCGAGGCCGTCGCGAGGAGGACGGGCAGGTCCTTCGTCAGGGGATCCGCGCGCACGCGGCGCAGAACCTCCTCGCCGTCGACTTCGGGCATCGAGAAATCGAGCAACAGGAGGTCGGGGCGGGGATCCTGACGCAGGCGTTCGAGGACCTGCGCGCCGTCGAACGCCAGCTCGACCTGGTAACCGCGCCCTTGGAGCAGCGCGCCGAGGCCCTTGCAGACCTCGGTTTCGTCGTCGACGACCAAGAGGCGTGCGCGCTTCTCCCCTTCACGCTCGATCTTGGCCAGCCCCTCGGCGATCAGCCGGAGGTCGCCGTAAGTCGGCAGACACTCACGTGCCCACGCCGCTTCGATTTCCTTCTTCAAGCGCGCGTTCGTGCGCTTCAAGTCCATCCAACGCGGGAAGTCCGGGTCCGTGGGCCGAACATCGAGGTCGTCGTGCGTGTCCACCGCGAAGAAGTACTCGGCGTCGACCAGGTACTCCTGCACGACGAACTTCATGAACGGGTACTCGCGGTTCCCGAGGCGCAACGTGTGACGCTTCTGCGATCCGCGGTCGCGCGTCGGCAACGGATCGAAACGCGCGAAGAGATCCGTCAGCGTGTTCGCGCCCTCGAGGTCGCGCACGGAAACGCGCGGCCGGGGAAATCCGTCCCCGGGCCACGCGATCTCCAAGTAGATCGCGACAGCGCGCCGAACGAGCGCCGGTGTCAGGTCCTCGAGCCGCATGGGCGACGCACGAAGCGCGACGATCCGCGCCTCAAGCCGTCACGCCTCCTCTGGCCGCGCCCGCATCGTTGGACGTCGAACTGCGCGCGCTCGCCGCGACGGGTTCGCAGCGCATCGCCGGCGGCGCGTGCAACACGAGCGAACCGATGAGTTCCTCGACAGATCCGATCCCAGCGCTGTCGAGCAGCGCCTCGATTTCGGCCGCGAGTCGCCCGAGCACAGCCGGATCTCCGAAGCTCGCAGTCCCGACCTGCACGGCGCGACAGCCGACGACGAGGAATTCGAGCACGTCGGAAGCCGTCACGATGCCGCCGCAACCGATGACGGGGATCTTCACCGACCGCGCGCACTCCCATGCGCAGCGCAGTGCGATCGGCTTGATCGCAGTCCCCGAATAGCCGCCCTGCGTCGTGAAGAGTCCGGGCTTGCGCGAGCGCCAGTCGACCTTCATGCCGAGCACGGTGTTCACGGCTGTGATCCCGTCCGCGCCGGCCGCCTCGACCGCGATCGCCATCTCGGAGATGCGCGACACATTGGGGGAGAGCTTCGCGAGAATCGGCTTCGTGGTGGCCGCGCGCACGCGCTCGATCACGCGCGCCGCCATCGCCGGGTCCGTCGAGAACGGCAACTTCCCATCCTGCACGTTCGGACACGAAAGGTTCACTTCGAGCACATCGACGGCCGCTTCGTGATCGAGACGCGCGGCGAGCTCGGCGAACTCCTCGACGCGCTCGGCTCCGATGTTCGTGACGATGATCGTGTCGGCCGACGCGACCTCCGGAAGAACCGTGCGCACGTAGTGATCGAGCCCCTTGTTCTCGAGCCCGATCGAGTTCAGGAAACCGGCCTCGGTCTCGCAGATGCGCGGCGAGGGATTGCCCGGACGCGGGCGCAACGTGACCGTCTTCGACACGAGACCGCCGACGAGTCCGGGCGGGACGATGTGACGCATCTCGAGGCCGTGACCGAATGTCCCCGAGGCCGAGAGGATCGGGTTCGCGAGCCGAATCGGCCCCAGATCCACAGTGAGTCGCGCCACGGGACTCACGAATCTAAGGCCTTGCGACGCGCGGAGCAACGCGAGTCACGCCCGTGCGGCATCGACCGACGGCTTCGAGCGTGCCCCGAAGAACCCCGAACCGATGAGCAGGATCGCACCGACGGTGATGCAGGAATCGGCCACGTTGAAGGTCGGGAAGTGCCAGGTAAAGACGTCGAAGTAGACGTCGATGAAGTCGCGGACGGGCCCGAACGGGAAACGCTCCTCGGGGTAGAAGCGATCGAGGACCAGGTCGCGCTTGCGAATGAGGTTGTCGTAGAGGTTCCCGAGCGCTCCACCGAGGACGAGCACGAGCGCGCTCGTGAACCACGGCCGACCGCGGGGCGTCTTCACGAGCAACCACGCGACGAAGAGGACTGCAGCGACGCGTCCACCGACCAGGAGATACGGGATCGAATGGAGCTGCCCGAACGCTGCGCCGGGGTTCAGGTTCAACATGAACGTGAACCACTCGCCCACGATCGGCTGCCGCCGGTGCGCGCTGCCGCAAGCATCGACGGCGAGGTCGCCCGCACGATCGAGGCGCTCGATCCAGGCGAACGCGGCCGCTTTGGACCACAAATCGACGGCAACCAGAACCAGCGCGATGGCGATCCGCAGCGCGAACGCGCGCACCCCCGGGAACGCCGCTGTCGAAGCAGGATGGACTCCGGCCGCGGGATCGACCTGCGGCGTGCCGTCACTCACGGCCGACCCTCTTCCTCCTTGCGCTGACAATCGATGCAGTTCCGCCCGTGCGGGACGTGCTTGAGGCGCTCCTTGCCGATCGCGACCTGGCAGACCTCGCAGAAGCCGTACGTGCCGTTCTTCACGCGGTCGAGCGCTTCGAGGACTTCGCGAACCGTCGATTCGTCGCGTTGGATCAGCTCCAGGCTGAATTCCTGGCTGTAGCTGTCCGTTCCGCCCTCGCCCGAGGCGTCGATCTTGGTGCCTTGCTCACCGATCGCCTCCTCCTGGAGGAGGTCGATGTCGCCGCTGAGCAGAGTGAGCATCGCGCGCAATCGCGCGGCGTGCTCTTCGAGTTCCTTCGCCGAGAGTCGCTTCATGGAGCAGGCTGCGGGAGCGGGTCGTGGGCCCGTCGGTCGTCCTCGAGGGACGCTCGGCGGCAGAATTCGGCTCGCACCGGGGTCGAACCGCACTCGCCAGAGTGGGATTCGGCCCGGACGAAGGGCGAAGAGTCTAGGAAGGCGCTTCCGAGCCTTCAAGGGCTCTCGAAGCTTGATCCGGGGGGCTGGAAGCCGGAGCTTCGCGCGCACGATGGGCGGAGTGAGTCGTGTGCGCCGCGGGCGGGGAATTACGGGCGGAATGGCGGCCGAGCGCGGGCTGCCCCCGGCGCTCGCGGCCGACGTCGCCGACCTACTCGTCGCGCTGCGGGCCGAAGCAGGCCTCGCCGCGAACACGTTGCGCGCCTACCGGCGCGACCTCGAACGGTTCCTCCGTGCGGCAGCCGAGCGCGGCGTCGAGAAGTTCGCGGACGTCGACGCGAGCCTCGTCGTCGATCACCTGGGCGAGTTGCGCGCCGCGGGCTACGCCGAAGCCAGCGTCGCGCGGGCGTTGGCGGCGCTGCGCGTGCTGGCGCGACATCTCGTGCAGGAGCGCGGCCTCACGAAGGACCCGACCGCGCTCGTCGCTGCACCGCGGCTCGCGCGACCGCTGCCGAAGTCGCTGTCGCCGCTCGATGTGGAAGCGCTGCTCTCGGGCCCCAAGGCTCCGTGGTGGTCGCCGCGCGAACCGTGGCGCGCCGAGCGCGATCTCGCGTTGATCGAAGTGCTCTACGCCTGTGGAGCGCGCGTCAGCGAAGCCGTGAACTTGCGACTCGACGGTCTCGATCCAGCGTCGCGCGTCGTGAGGCTCGTGGGCAAGGGCGCGAAAGTTCGACTCGTGCCGCTCGGAGCGCGCGCCGGCTCGGCCGTGTCGGCTTGGATCGCAACTGGACGACGCACGCGACCGAATGCGGCGCGATCCGTGCACGTGTTCCTCGGCGCAGGCGGCGTCGTCATGACGCGATCGGCTGCGTGGCGCGTCGTGCGACGGGCGGCACAGTTCGCGGGGCTCGCAGTCCCCGCATCTCCGCACGCGCTGCGTCACTCGTTCGCGACACACCTCGTCGAAGGCGGCGCGGACTTGCGCTCGGTTCAGGAGATGCTCGGGCACGCATCGATCAAGACGACCGAGATCTACACCCACCTCGACGCGGATGCGGTAGCTGCCGTTCACAGACTGCATCATCCACGCGCATGAGCGACCCTTCGAAGACTCGCACGCGGCTCGTGCTGGCGTTGCTCGCAGTCTGGATCCTCTGGGGCTCGACCTACTACGCGATCCGCGTCGCAGTCGAAGTGTGGCCGCCGTTCCTCATGGCCGGCACACGCTTCGTTTTCGCAGGCGTGCTCCTGACTGGATTTGCGCTGCTGCGTGGGGACGCTCGGCCGCGACGCGAGCACATCCTGCCCGCGTTCATCTCGGGCGCACTGCTCATGCTGTGCTCGAACGGGCTCGTGTGCTGGGCTGAAACGCGCGTCGAATCGAGCATCGCGTCGCTCGTCGTGTCGTGCGTGCCGCTCTGGATGTTGCTCTTCGATTGGATGCGGCCGCGCGGAGTGCGACCGACGGCGCTCGGGCTCATCGGCGTCGCGGTCGGGATCGGCGGCGTCGCGTTGCTCTCCGCGCCCGATCCAGATCATCCGCTCGACGGGTTGGGTATCGCGGCGCTGCTCGGCGCGACGATCTCGTGGTCGATCGGGTCGCTCTACTCGCGCGGATCCCGACAGCCCGCGTCCCAACGACTTGGCACCGGCATGCAGATGCTCGCGGGTGGATTGTTGCAGGTGCTGGGCGGTCTGGCGTTCGGCGAGGCAGCCCGCGTGGACATGGACCTCGTCGAGCTGCGCCACGTGATGAGCTGGCTGTGGCTCGTCGGCGCGGGCTCGCTGCTCGGATTCAGCGCGTACTTGTGGCTCCTGAAGCACACGTCCCCCGCTGTCGCGACGTCCTACGCGTTCGTGAATCCGCTCGTCGCTTTGACGCTCGGGGCGGTGCTGGGCGGGGAGATCCTCTCGCAACGAGCGTGGCTCGCAGCCGGGATCATCGTGGGCGCCGTGGCGCTCGTGGTCGCGGGTCGCAAACGGAGCGCGTGAGCCCTGCGAGCTTGCGCAAGCGCGACTTCGCGCGAGACTGGAGGATGCCATGATCCTCTTCGCGCACGTGCTCCTCGCACTCGTTCCGGGCGAGACACCGCCGCTGCCGCGCGACGAACTGCCGTCGACATTCGGACTCGCGGCACCGAAGGGATTGCACCCGGCGGATCACACGCCGACGACGCCCGATCCCGCGCGGCTCGCGCTCGGACGCGCGCTGTTCTTCGATCCCGTGTTGTCGGGAGATCGCACCGTGTCGTGCGCGAGCTGCCACCAGCCTGCGCACGGGTTCGCAGACCCCGTCCCGTTCTCGTTGGGCGTTCGCGGTCAACGCACGCGCGTCCACACTCCGAGCCTGTTCAATCGCGACTTGGGCGAGTTCTTTTCGTGGACGGGCCAGTCGGTGACGCTGCACGAGCAAGTCCTCTTGCCGATTCACAGCCGGATCGAGATGGACCTCGGGTTCGAAGAGATCGCGCCGCGTTTGCGTGCCGATCCGCGCTTCGGCCCGGCCTTCGAGTCCGCGTTCGGACGACCGGCAACGATCGCGGACACGGGTGCTGCGCTGGAGACGTTCGTGTCGCGCATCTGGATCGGCGCGAGTGCGGTCGATCGATTCCAAGCAGGCGAGTTCGACGCGCTCGATGAACGGGAACGCGCCGGTTTGTGGCTGTACGAGAGCAAGGCCGGTTGTTGGCGCTGCCACTCCGGTCGCAACTACACGGACGAAGACTTCCACACGACGGGCATCGGCGCGGTCGATGGCATGGCGGAGCGCGGTCGGTTTGCGATCACCGACGATTCGACGGACCGCGGGCGCTTCAAGACGCCGACGTTGCGCGGTCTCCTGCTGACCGCGCCCTTCATGCACGACGGCAGCCTCGCCTCGATCGAGGACGTCCTCGCGTTCTACCGTCGCGGTGGGAACGCGACGCCGGAGCGCGACGAAGACCTCCGTCCGCTCGAACTCGACGAAGCGGAAGCAGCGAACCTCGCCGCGTTCTTGCGCGCGCTCTCGCGCTGAAATTTCGCGCGCCGCTCGACGAGGACTTCGTCGAACGGCGCGCGGGGAGAAAACGAACTTCAGGGCGCCAGGAACTGGAGCGCCGCGTTGTGGACGCTCCCGACGCACACGCCCGAGTCGTACCCGTCGTAGTTGTCGAAGGCGTAGTGGATGCCCCCGTAGAGCCGCGAAACGGCGGCCTCGCTGGCCGCCGCGGCGAAGCTCGTGAACATGCGATCCAGAGGCAGCGTGGACGCCGGGTTCAACCGACTGTGGCACGTGTCGGTGAACGTGTACGTACCGAACATCTGCGTCAGCACGGTCGCGGCGGCACCCGATTGCGTCGAATGCCCGGACGTGTAGGTCGGAAAGTTCGGCGTCCCGATCAACGGATCCCAACCCGCGTCGATGTTCGTGCGGATGTAAGTCGCTGGCCGTTGGAGATAGCTCGTGTACTTCTCCTCCCAGCACGTGATGAACGCATCCGCGACGGCGAGTCCGACGCGCGCGAACGCCTCGGCGGAAACGTCCAGCGTCAAGGTCTGCTCGTCCGCGACCTGACAAGTGATCGCGATCCAGTGCCCGGGCGGAGTGCCCGTAGCGGAAGGTGCCGCCAAACCGTCGGCCCAATAGTTCCCGATGTCGATCTGGTCCGGCGAGAGATTCGCCCCCAGGTCGCCGGTCGTGTTGTAGACGACGAGCGCTTGCGCGTGCCAAGCCGACGTCGTCGCGATCGAGAACGCGGGCGGGCCGACGGCCTCGCACTCCTCGCCATCCGTGACGACGAACGTGCGCATGGCGCCCCAGCACGGCAGAAGCGGTTGCGCCACTCCCGAGACCTGCGTCCAACCGCCGTCGATCGTCGGGACCGGAGCCGTCCAGTTCGTCTGGCACAGCGCTTGGTCCGCGGTTCCGTCGGCAGCTGCCCACACGAGAACGGCCGCGGCCAGCTCGTCGCCGTGCGTGATCGAACGCGCGACGACGGCGGCGTCCACCCCGGTGGAGAGCGTGGCGAGGAGCGAGTCCTCCTGC
>JAYTBY010000557.1:0-16454 GCA_043736755.1 Planctomycetota bacterium
GAGGGGCGGTTCGCGCAGAGTGCGATTCGTGGGCTCGAGGGCCTGACAGGCTGCGATTGCGGCGCACACGACGAGAATCGGGACGGTATTGATCATGGCTTCTTCCCCTTCTCCTCCTTCGATCCAGACTTCGTGTCCGTGGCGGCCGCGGCGCCGAGCGTGCCCAGTGCCTGCTGCATGCCGGAGAGGAGCGCTTCGAGATCCTTAGCGGCCGTGGTTCCCTCGCCTGCAGCCTTCGCGGTCACGGGGGTCGCCGACACAGCCACGCCGGGACCCGCAGATCCCGCGGTTGCGCCGGTCGCACTTGGTGCTCCAGTCGTGCTGCCGGTAGTCGATCCCTTCGCGCGAGCGGTGAGCGGCACGAGGTCTACGCGCACGTGGCGCGACCCGCGCTCGAGCACGATCCAGCGCGGCCCGATGGCCTCGACCCGCGCTATTCCGAATAGGTCGTCGCCTTCGCGCACGACGCTCGATCCGAGGTTCGCGACGCGCAGATCTTCGCCGTAGAGCACGCCCGTGAGCGGATTCGCGGCAAGGAACGCGTCGAGAGGATCCGTCGACGACGCTTCCTCGCGCTTCGGCGCATCGCTCGCTGTAGATCCATCGCCGACCGGGACGACGACCACGGAAGGGCGCGCGCTCTCGACGCCATCGGGATCGACCTCGTCCGACTTCGGCTTCTTGTCTTCGATCTCGAGCGACCATGCCGCGGCCAACACGTCGAGATCGCGCTGCGAGCGCTCAGGCAGAAACGCCTTCACGAATCCGAGTCGTTTCTCGAGGGCTTCGGCAGGATCCACGGGATCGGTTCCGGCAGCGGCCGTGTTCGTGCCGCCAGATTCCGTCGGCGTTTCGTCCATCGACGAGATGTCTCTCACGACGACGAGCGAACCCGACACAGCCGGTGCGAGAGCTGTAGGAGCCGGTGCATCGTCACCGGACGCGACGAGCTGCGGGATCCAGATGACGAGGACACCTGCGACGGCGGCACCGGCCAGGACCTTCTTGTTCTTCGGGTTCACGAGGACTCCTCGCCGCCACCCTCGGGAGCGGGTGTCGGCGTTGCGGGGACGCGCTGAGAGAGCGCCAAGGCGAGACGGAACTCGAAGCGTTCCGAAGCCGGGTCTTGGCGCGTGATGGAGAACTCGACAACGGCGGCGGGCAAGCCGGCCTTTCGGAGATCGCCGACGACGCTTGCGAGCTCCGAGAGTCGCGCCCTCCCGCGCACGTCGACGGGAGTCTCGGCGACGGCCTCGGCCAAAGTGGCGTGGCGGCTGTCGCGACGCTCGAGCACGGCGAGCGAGTCGATCTCGATCCCGCGCCGTTCAAAACACAACGTCACGAGCGCGTGGATGTCGATCGGGCGCAGAGCTTCGGGGAGAACTGCCTTGACGGAGGCGATCGCCGCGTCGACGGCATGCAAGCCTCCGGCCGACTCGAAGCGCGTGGCGCGCTCTCGCAGAGCGGCGCAAGCGGTCGCGCGTTGACGGGCGGTTTCGACTTCCCCCCTGAGTTCCCGCATACCGAGCACGGGCTTGGCCGTGACTCCACTCGCGCCGAGAAGCGCGCACACGGCGGGCAACACGAACGCGGCCACGCGCTTGGCGCGGCCCGTGCGAACGTTCCCAGCGCGCGAGATCATGGTTCGCTCTCAGAATGGGCCTCGAACGCGAATGAAAAGCCCTCCAGGCCTTCGCTCGGCTCGCCGCGCGCCTCTTCCGCGTCGAGCGCGATCAGGGGGCTCGCCTCGAGCTTTGTTCGGACGCGCGCGATCCGCTGCATGGCGGCGAAGAGATGCGCCGACGTCAGCGCTTCGAAGGACACATCGCGCGAACGATCCCAGCGTCCCGCGCGGAGCAGCGTGAGCGCCGCGTCCGGTCCGCAAGCCGACAAGCAATCCGCGAGGAGTTCCTCGATGGGCCAGCCATCCGAGAGGACGGCCGCGTTGCGCTCGGTCAGCGCGCCCAGTTCAGCCAGTCGAACTCGGGCTTCGGCCTCCCTCGCTTCGAGCACCTCGAGGTCCACCGCAGCGAGCGACAAACGCGAGAGCTCCGCTCGCGCTTCGACTTCTCGCCCGTTCGTGTGCGCATAGCCCACAACGCCGGCGACGCCAACACAGGCGAGAAATGCACCGGCCATCACGGCGATCGCGACCGGTGGCGCAGGGATGGGAAGGGTGAGATCGACCTGGAAGCCGCCTTGGGATCGCGCGCAGCTGATGATGCCGATCCGTCCGGCGAGGACCGGATCGTCGTGATGTGCATGGGTCTCGCGCACGATGCGCGCACCCTGAATCGCAGTCGTGAGCGCCGTCGCGAGGAGTTGCGATCGTTCGCCTTCGAGGCCGATGAGAACGACACGGCCGACTTGGCCCCCGCGACTCTGCTTACGCCAGTAGGCCTCGATCCCGCGAACTTCCTGGAGGAGTCCGAGGGCCAGGGTGGGCTGCTCGTGGAAGTTCCCCTCGAGTGTGTTTTGCATGGCGAGCGCGCCGCCACCGATCAGTGCGACGTGCACGGCGCGTCGATCGACGCCGACCACGATGATGGCGTCATCGCCCGGACCCGCGAGTTCGAGCGCACGCGTCGGGATCGAGAGTTGGGTCGAGACTACGCGAACTACCGTGATGTCCCGGCGCCGCAGCGCCAAGAGAATCTCGCGCATGCGCGAGCGCCGCAGAGCGACGACGGACCAACGCACTTCGCGCTTGGCGCCGGGCGTGGAGTCGCCCTCTTCACCACAGTGGGTGGCCGCGTAGAGCACATCGTCGCCGTCGCAACCGGCGATAGCGGCCGCCTTGCGACCGAGCACCGCCGCTAGATTCGCACGCGAGAGCTCTGGCGTCGTGAGGAGGCGCATGCCCGCCATAGAGGGGTCGAGCGCGAGGACGATGCGGCGGGCGGAGGATCCAGCTGCTTCGCGCGCGGCCAGCGCGGCCGCGGCGACGTCCGCGGGTGCGGGACCAGCAATGGCAACGGAGCCCAGGGATGAGCGTCCGTTCCCATCCACGTGCAACCACTCGGCGCGGTCCGCGTCGAGGACGAGTACATCGGCCCCGGAGGAGGGCTGCGCTTGGCACTTTTGCATCGGGGAACGGCTCCAGGCGTGGGGACGCCGCTTACCAGTCTTCCTCTTTCGACGCCGTGAGAGGGCCCCTTGAGACAAGTGCAAAGGTTCGATCACGGTTC
Source organism: Planctomycetota bacterium (assembly GCA_043736755.1). Taxonomy (GTDB): domain Bacteria; phylum Planctomycetota; class UBA1135; order UBA1135; genus JAEUHZ01. The sequence continues at coordinate 3,189 of JAYTBY010000557.1, forward strand.
GGCCGATAACCCTCCCGCCCCGATGTCACCTGGCGTGTGGAGCTGGGAAGTTCCCGTTCCGAACCGGCCCGGCCAGACGGCTCCCACCCCACTTCCAGGACCTCAACGGAACCTCACATGACCACCCGCTCCACGAAGGGCTTCACGCTCATCGAGCTGATCGTCGTGATCTCGATCCTCGCGATCCTCGCAGGAGCGCTGATCCCGCGCGTCACGAACCACATGGCCGAGACGCGGGATGCGCGTCGCCTGTCGGACATCAAGAGTGTCCAATCGGCAGTCGATCAGTTCTTCGTCGACAAACAGCGCTTCCCGGCTTCGAAATCCAACTCGAGCTACGGCGGCTGGGACGTCAGCAACGACGGCGACTTCATTCCGGAACTTGTGCAGTACGGCTACCTCTCCGAGCCGCCCCGCGATCCGAACAACGACACGACCTTCTACTACTCGTACTACCTGTACGACAAGGGCACGTCGAGTTGCGTCGGTGACGGCAAGTTCTACGTCGTCGGTGTCAAGGCGTTCGAGACGTCGGAGTTCGCCACGAAGAACAAGGGTTACTTCAAGTGCGCCGACCGCGACTGGTCGACGGAACTCGCGTTCGTCTCCGGCGGCGGTGCCGCTCAGGGCGACGCCAAGGCCAAAGCCAAGAAGTGACGCCTCGATCGCGTCGTTGACGCTGTCTCCCAACGCATCAGCGGTTCCCACCGCCGAGGCGTCCTGCTTTTCCTGTCGCGGTCGTTAGCATCCTCCGGACCATGCAGAGCGCGACTCGCACCGTGAAGTTCGCCGGGACCGACCTCGACTTCGAGGTCCTCGCCAGCGACACGATCATCGGGCCGGCGATCGCGCGTGGAATCTGGGAAGAGCACGAAACGCGCCTCTTCCGCGCGCATCTCACGCCTGGTGGCCGCGTCGTCGATCTCGGCGCGAACGTAGGCTGGTTCACGGTGATCGCGATCCTCGCTGGTTGCGAAGTGCACGCGTTCGAGCCCGTACCCTGGATCGCGGAGGTGCTCGAGCGCAATGCCCGCGCCGCGGAACGAGTCGGCAGCGGACGCGCGTTCGTCCACCGCGCGGCCGCGGGCTCCGCGCGCGGGACCGGGCGGATCGCGCTCGCGAACGGGAATTTCGGCGACAATCGTCTCCTGGACGGCGGTAGCGCACGCCCGGGCGACATGGGACTGGGGACCGAGATCGAGATCGCCGTCGAGCGCGTCGACGATCATGTCACGGGCGCGGTGCAGTTTCTCAAGGTCGACACGCAGGGTTCCGAGTGGCATGCGCTCCAGGGTGCGCGCGCACTCCTCGACGACAGCCCGCGGCTCGCGCTGCTCCTCGAGTTCTGGCCCTATGCTCTGCGAGGAGCAATGCCCGAGGAGCTGATCGCGTTCCTCGTGCAACAGGGGTTCCGCCTGGGCAAAGCCACCGCCGCGCCGTATCCGATGACGGCCGAACGCATCCTCCGCCAAGCCCGAGCTCGCGATCCGGTCAAGGGCGGCCTCGACCTCTACGGGACGCGCGCGCTCCCTTTCCACGTCGGCGGACCGATCGACTACGCGCGCGCGCTGTGGCGTTCGTGGCGCGAGGACTAAGGACCACTCCATGAGCCTCGTCGACTTCCACACGCACTTCTTCTCGAGCGTCTACTTCCGGTCCCTCGCAGCACTTTCGCCGCTACCCGGCGACGTCGATGCGCGCCTCGCGCGCGTGTCTCTGCAAGCGGGTTTCGAACTGCCCGCGGATTCCGTCGCGCAGCACGCGAGTCGCTGGATCCGCGAGATGGACCGCCACGGTGTGGACCATCTGTGCACGTTCGCGAGCACGCCGGAAGAGATCCCCGCAGTGTGCGAGGCCGCCGCGATCGCGAAGGGGCGCTTCTCGGCCTTCGCGCTCGTGAACCCACGCGTCGAGGGTGCGGCGGCGCGGCTCGGTGCTTTGCTCGCCGACGGCCGCGTGCGTGGAGCGCTCGTCTTCCCGGCGCTGCACCACTGGCGTTGGGACGGCCCCGAAGCCAAGGCGTTGCTCGAGGTCATGGACGCGCACGGTGCGATCCTCTACGCGCACTGTGGACTACTCGTCGTCAAGGTGCGCGACCTCTTGGGCCTGCCGCGCGTCGCGGATCCGAGCTTCGCGAACCCGCTCTCACTCGTCGCAGCGGCGAACGCTCACCGTCGCGTGCGCTTCGTGATCCCGCATTTCGGCGCCGGATTCCTGCGCGAAACGCTGATCCTCGGCGCGCAATGCGACAACGTGTTCGTGGACACTTCCTCGTCGAACTCTTGGACATCGGTCCTTTGCCCGAAACCATCGCTGGCCGAGGTGTTCGCACGCTCACTCGAAGTCTTCGGCCGCGAGAGGATCCTGTTCGGCACGGACTCGAACACGTTCCCCGCTGGATGGCGCAAGGACCGTCATGACGAGCAACGGCGAGCCTTGGCCGCTGCGGGCGCGGACCAGCCGACGCTCGATCTCGTGTTCGGTGGCAACGCGCGGCGATTGCTCGGACTCGAACGCGCGGGCTGATCGCGCCCGAAGTGGCGAGCGTGAACTTCGGACGTGCGCGCGTCGGCACTACACGGACAGACCATCGAGCGCGCGCACGAAGTCGGCTTCGAGGTCCCGGATGTCTTCCAGGCCGACCGAAATGCGCACGAATCCTGGGGGAATACCGGCTGCGAGTCGCTCAGCGGCGCTCATTTTCGTGTGACTGGTGTTGAAGGGCAGGCTGACCAGCGTCTCGACGCCGCCCAAGCTCGACGCTTCCAACGCCAGACTCAGTCCGCGGATTGCGCGCAACGCCGCCTGATCGCCACCGCGAACGACGAGGGAGAGCATGCCGCCGAACCCGTTCAGGGTGCGCGACGCGCGCTCGTGCGCCGGATGCGACGCGAGGCCCGGATGGATGACGCGCTCGACGTTCTTGTGCTGCTCGAGGCGCCGCGCGAGCGACAGGGCATTCGAGAGGTGTCGTTCCATCCGCAGCGGCAGAGTCTTGATCCCGCGGTCCAGCAGGAAGGCTGCGTGCGGGTCCATGCACCCGCCAGCAAGCTGCATCCAGCGGTAGACGCGCACCATGTCCGCGGCGTTCCCGCTCACACAGCCGCCGATCAAGTCGGAGTGACCGCCCAGGTACTTCGTCGCCGAGTGGATCGAGAGGTCTGCACCCAGCTCCAACGGGCGCTGGAGCAGCGGCGTCGCGAACGTGGCGTCGACGAGCACCTTGGCGCCGGCCGCGCGCGCATCGATCGCGATGGCGGCGAGATCGGGGACGTCGAGCGAAGGATTCGTGATCGTCTCCAAGTAGACGACGTCGGCACCGGAGGCCAGCGCTCGGCGACGCGCTTCCGTGTCATTCAAGTCGACGAACTCCGTGCGGATGCCGAGCGGCGAGAGCAGGTTCAGAAGGAGGTCCCACGTCGTGCCGTAGATCTCGCGGTGGGCCACGATGCGCGAACCGCTCTTCGCAACGGACATGATCGAGGCGTGAACTGCAGCCATGCCCGACGCGAAGACAAGGCAACGGTCAGCACCTTCGAGCGCCGCGATGCGATCCTGAACGACGTCGAGCGTCGGGTTGCGGATGCGCGTGTAGATCCAGGCCTCGGCGGACCGTCCCCCTGTCATCGCTGCATAGGCGGTGTCGTCCAGCAGGAACGTCGTGCTGTTCACGATGGGGGCCACGACAGCGCGTTGCTCGGGGCTCGCGCGGTATCCGGCGTGGATGCAGAGGGTCGCGGGGCGCAGATCTTTGCGATGAGGTTCCAAGGGGCCGAATCTTAGCCGCGCTCGGGACGGCCCCCTAAAGTCCGAGTTCTTCCTACGGGCCCCTCGGCGAGTGTCCCTACACTCGCTTCCTATGGCGATTGCACCGGTCCTCGACCCTTCTCGATTCGACCTGACGCGCACGGTCGCTTCGCACTCCGAGATCTACTCGACGCTGAAGCAGAGCGGCCGGTTCGCACTCCTCGACGGGATCGCGTACTACGGTGCGGAAGACTCCACGAGCGTCGGCTGGAAGGACATCCGTGCCGACGATTGGTGGACGGTAGACCACATCCCGGGACGCCCGCTATTCCCCGGTGTGTTGATGACCGAAGCCGCAGCTCAACTCGCGAGTTGGGACTACGTGCAGCGCACGCAGGACCGCACGAGCTTCCTCGGCTTCGCCGGGCTCAACGACACCCGTTTCCGCGGCATCGTCGAGCCGGGCGTGCGCATGCACTGGATCGCGCGCGCGAAGCGGATCCGAACGCGCATGTTCGTCTACCAGGTCGAGGGATTCGTGGGCGCGAGCCGGATCTACGAGACCGAGGTCGTGGGCACGATCCTCTGATCCAGTAGACGTCGTCCGATCGTTTCCGCGAAGGGTCGTGGCCACGCTGGCGATCGCGAGCACCCTGCCCTACGGACCGAAGTAGGCCTCGAGCCCGTTCGAGAGCGACCATCCGCCAGCCTGGTTCGGATCGACGAGCAGTGCCTGCAGAAAGCGCGAGGTGCCGACGAGGAACGGATCGTTCGGGATCACGAAGCGCACGCTCCCGACTCCGGCCGAGTTCACGCGCACCCGCTGCAGCTTCGTGATCGGGTCGGTGAGCAACATGCCCCCGCCGAACGGCGCCGAGCCACCGAAATCCGAGTGGAGCAACCAGCCAGTGCGCTCGCCGAGGTCCGGCGCGGAGACATAGAGCGTTTGCGTCGTCCCGATCGACGGCGGAGTCACCGCCGACAGATCGAGCACATTCGCGCCACCCTGGTTCTGTCCGTAAGGGATCCACTGCGCGACCGGGGCTGCGTTCGGCAATCGGTAGTCCCAGATTCCGCGCGCGTAGGTTCCGAAGCGCATGACGTCGCGGTCGGGGACGCATTCCACCGACCAGAACAGGGTGATCGGCGTCGTGGACTCGAGGATGTTCACCCACGAACCGCTCGTGCGCACGAGGCGCCAGGCTCCGGTCTCCGTCGCGGCATAGAGGTCGCCCGTGCCGTCCTCGGCATACGCCAAGTCGTAGACGAGCGTGCTCGGGAATCCGGTCGTGAGCGCGGTCCACGTCGTCCCGCCGTTCGTGGTGCGACGCACGCCCGCGGTGCTGTAGCCCGAACCGCCGACGACGGCTTCGAGCGAGTCCGTCGGATGCACCGCGATCGTGTTCCCGTAGAAGTAGTGCGGGCTCGGACCTGAGCTCGTCGACTCGACCCAGTTCACGCCGTGGTTCGTGGAGACGAAGAGGCGCCCGGCATTGTTCGCCGCGTACATGCGCTGCGGGTCGGTCGGCGCGAACGCTATCGCCGTGAGGTACGTCGCGCCGCTCGTGAGGAAGTTGAATGTGCTGTGCTGGGTCGGAGTCCAGGTGTTCCCCGAGCGGTTGTAGCGGTAGAGCTTCTCGGCAGAAAAGAAGAACGTGTTCGCGTCGAGCGGGTCCGCGGTGACCATCGGCAGCCAACCGTTCACTGCGCCGGCAGGAAAATCCGCGTCGCGGATCACCGGCGCCGACTCGCCTTCCGCGATCAGAACGAAGCCCGGGTACGTCGAGTAGACGAGGTTGTGCGTGCCGTTCGACGAGGTCAAGTGACCGTAATCGCCACTGATCAGTTGAGAGAAGTTGGTCGACGGGCCGCTGCCCGACGGTGCTTGGTAGACACCACGCTGATAGCCCTGGTCTTGCGCGCCCGCCTGGATCCGATCGGCATTCGCGCGCGAAGTGTGAGTCGAGTAGTACTGGCTCGTCCCGATGCCGGTGAGAGTCAGGTTGTTCACCGTGACGCCGCCGTTCAAGCTCTCGAAGAGCCCGCCGTCCGTGCCGAAGTACCAGCGCTCACCGCCGCTCGGATCCGGCCAGCAATAGATGCCGGGCAAGTCGGCATGCAGTTTTCCCGCAGGATTCCCGTAGTACTCGCCCCAACCGTTCACCTTGGTGAACGAGACGCCGCCGTTCGACGAGCGCCAGGCTTCGAGTCCACCGTGCATCACCTTCGACGCGTCGACCGTGGACGCGCACAGCGTTCCATCCCACTCGTCGGCGAGGTTCGCCGTGAAGACCCAGGTTTGGCCCGCATCGTCGGAACGGTGCAGGCGCCACGTGTTCGAGACCTGAACGGCTGCGTACAGGGTCGGAGCTCCGGCCTCGGAACCGGCGAGGATCCCGCGCGTGGCCGTCACGTCGATGGTGCCGCGCGCTGTGAAACTCGTGGCGCCGTTCGTGGAGGCGTAGAGCACGCCTTTCTGCAGGACGTAGCTGTGCGAGGCTTGGAATGGCGCCTTGCGCGGCACCCACATCCAACCGGGGAAGTTCTGCGTGCCGGTCCAGCGGTTCGTGAACGTGCGGCCGCGATCGGTGGACGCGAAGACGCCGGGCTTCGTGCCGCCCGAATTGAACTGCCCATAGACGAGGATCGTGCGCGCTGCGTCCGCGAGCACGCCGACCCCGCGACACGAAGACAACGCGGGCAGGCCCGTCGGCGACTCCCACGTCGCGCCATCGTCGCGCGAGACGCGCACGCGTCCGCCGTCCGTCGCTTGGAGCACGACGTCGGGGCCACCCGCGATGTCCGAGGGCACGACGACGAGATGGTGCGCGCCGCCGTTCAAGTTGTCGGAACGCGGCGACCAACCCGTACCGTTCGCATTCCCGCGCCACGCGCCGCCAAGGTCCGCGCCGATCCACAACGGCGATGCGGCCGTGCCGCCGTCGACGCGCGCGACGACGTGGATGCGGCCGCACTGGTTCTTGCTGCCGACTTCGGTCCACGCGCTCGAGACCAGCGACTGTTGTCCGGCGAGGAGTCCACGACGACGCTCCTCGCGGCGTACGTTGTCGGCTTCGATCGCGCGCCAATCGACCCCCTCCGCAGTGCGGTGCATCTCCTCGACCCAGCGCGCGCGACCGGCTTTGTCCCGCTCGACGCGTTCGATGGCGCCGCCGATCGGCTGCGGATGGTGGAGCGCGCTGAGTGAATCGAACGCGTGAGCCTTGTCGAGCGGCTTGCGCGCCGAGAGCTTCTTGGGCGCATCGGGGATCGGAGCCGCTTCTGGCGCGGGCGTGACGGCGCAGGCACCGGTCAAAAGGCCCACGAGGCCGAGAAGAAGGGCGAACCGAGGGCAGCGTTGGATCATGGCGCGGATGGACTCCGCACCGAGCTTATCCCGAACCCCATCAATCCAGCAGGTTCGCCCCGAACGTCGCCGGACGCGGCGGTTCCACCGGTTTCTCACCCTCGTTGTCGAGGATCGCGAGGACGTCGAGCTCGCGACACACGCACGGAACTCCGAGGAGTTCCGAAAGCGACGGACGCGTCGCGCCCCCTTCGCCGTGGATCGCTTCCTTCACGTACGTGCCGTGCTCGGTGCGCAAGCGCACGCGCAGTTCGCTGCCATCGCCGAGCAGCTCGAGCTCGACGAACTCGATCCAACGCTCGCGCTCCTTGTCCGCGCGCCGGTGCGCGACGCGCGCGGGCGTCTGCTGGATGACCTGCAGTCGGTGCCCGAGGAGCGCTGCGAAACTGGCGGCATCGACGAAACCACCCAGCGCCACCACCGCTTCGTATTCCTTCGCGTGCGGGACTTCCTTGAGCACGCGAATGCGCGACTTCTCAGCCCAATGCAGACCGCGGATCTCGAGGCGCCCGACGTTGCGGCGATTGATCTCCGCTTCGAGCGCCGCGAGATCGACATCGAGAACTTTCGGGTTCTCCATCTCGACGACGAACGGGCGTCCATCGCCGAGCATGCGGACGTCGACGTCCTCGCGACCCGATCCGTGGAAGGTGTTTCGGCGCGTCTGGAACGCGGCCCCGAGCACCCAGCCGACGAGTTCCTGCACGGAGTCGCGCGTGAGCTTGCCGAAACCCTCGCAGCGCGCGCAGTCGCGGCGACGACGGATGTGTCCGCGACACTCGGGACAGAAGAAGACGGTCTGCGGCAGGTCGCGCGAGAGCTTTCGGTAGCGCCCCTCGACGAATAGCTTCACGCGCGGGCGATCCGGCTCTCGGCGTCCCCCGCCGCCTCGCGGAGATTCGTGGCGTTCGGCGCCTGCTTCTTCTCCGGTCGATTTGTCGCTTTCCATGGCACTTCCGCTCCGTTCGGGGCGGAAGAGGATAGCGATCTCGGACGAGAACCAGAACGAGCGCGTGAGCCCGAGGTCGCTGCTTCCTAGAATCCGCGCCCCGGAACCCGCCCCCCCCATGCACCCGATCCTGTTCGAGATCCCCGGCCTCGGTTTCCCCGTGCGCTCCTTTGGGCTGATGGTGGCCCTGGGCTTCCTGCTCGGCTCCTACGTCGTCGGCAAGCTGGCCGAGCGCTGGTCCGACGATCCCGAGAAGGACCCGGCGCGCTTCTCGGCCGTGATGCTGTGGGTCGTCGCCGGCGTGATCGCCGGTGCGCGGCTCATGTACGTCATCGTCGAAGTCCTGCGCGGATCGCGGACGGGTCAGAGCTTCCGTGACGATCCGTTGTCCGTGCTCTACGTCTGGCAGGGCGGGCTCGTGATGTACGGCGGCATGATCGGGGCGATGGCGCTGGGTGCGTGGGCCGCGAAGAAACACGGGCTCCAGCCCTGGCGCGCGCTCGACCTCGGACTCGTCGGCGGATTCTGCGGCCAGGCCGTCGGCCGCGTGGGCTGCCTCCTCGTCGGTGATGATTACGGGCGAGTGGTGCCCGAGAACCTCCAGTGGTTGCCGTTCCCGATCACCTTGCGCGTGCCGGCGGAACTGCCGCACGACAGCTTGTTCGGTCTCGAAAACGCTGGTCGCATCCTCTATGCAACGCAGCCGTTGATGTCGATCAAGGCACTGATCGTCGCGTTCATTGGTTGGCAGGTCCTGAAGCACCGACGCTACAGCGGTCAAGCGGCCCTGTGGATGATTTCGAGCTACGGAGTCCTCCGTTTTTGCGTTGAACTCCTACGCGGTGACTCGGTGCGCGGCGTGTGGTTCGGTGGCGCGATTTCGACGTCGCAGATCGTCTCGATCGTGATGGTCGTCATCGCGAGCACGCTGCTCGTGCGCTGCCGTGGGCGAAGCGACATGCCCGCGCCGGCCGCGCGCTGATCGACGTGGCACGTCCTCGTCGAGTCGTGGACGTCGGTGGCGCGAGCCTCTTTGGAGTCGCTGACGATGCGATTCCCGCCGAGCGACAACTCGGAGTGATCGCTGGATTGGACGAGGCCGGATTCGGTCCGCTGCTCGGCCCGTTGACGATCGGTTGTGTCGCACTCCGATCCGCCGATGCGACCCTCGATCCGTGGGATCGACTCGCGCCCCTCGTCGGTCGCGCGCACGAGCGCGACCCAGCGCGCCTCGCAGTGGGCGATTCCAAGGCCGTTTTCGAGCGCAACACGCGCGGGCGAGCGCGTCTCGAACGCACGGTGCTCGCGTTCCACTCCGTACTGCACGGAGTGCCAGCGGACGCGGGCGAGTTCCTCGACGCGACCCCGCCGCCCTGTGGATGCGACGCCATCCGCGCCGAGTTCTGGCGCGCTGCGCTGCCGACACGGCTCGAGGGCACCGAAGACGGCTCGACCGCGCGAACCGCCGCTCGGCTGCGCGAGGCACTCGATGTTGCTGGCCTCGAACTCGTCGTGTGCGGAGTCCGGGCCGTACCTCCGTCCCACCTGAACGCGTCGTTCGCACGCACGGAGAGCAAGGGCGCGACGCACTGGGAACAGTGCGCACCGTTCCTCGAGCGACTGTGGGACGAGTTCGGATCCGAGGGCCTCGATCTCGTCGTCGATCGACACGGCGGTCGCATGCGCTACGCGCCGCTGCTCGCCAGCACGTTCAGAGGATCGCAAGTGACCGTGATCTCGGAAGTCCCCGAGCGGTCCGTCTATTGGATCCGTGATCCGGGCGGCCGTCGTGCGCGCGCGACTTTCGCCGAAAAGGCCGACACCCTCTCGTTCCCGGTAGCCCTCGCGTCGTGCCTCGCGAAGTACGCGCGCGAAGTCTCGATGGACGCGTTCAACGCGCACTTTGCAGAACGGCAGCCGGGGCTCGCGCCCACGGCCGGATACGTGACCGACGCGCGCCGCTGGCTCGCGGAGGCCGGTCCAGCGCTCTCCCGCGCCGGCCTGGCGCCGGTGGATCTCGTGCGAACGCGCTGAACAGCGGCGCGCCCTCGAAACGGCTGGTATCGTTCGCCGATTCACCTCCGGAGTCCCAAGCTTTGAAGATCGCCATCCTCGGTGCCGGCGTCACCGGCCTCTCCCTCGCCCGCTTCCTCGTCGAGGGCGGGCTCGACGCGGACTCGATCCACCTCTTCGAGGAGAGCGCGGCTCCCGGAGGCCTGTGCGCCTCGAAGACGGTCGACGGTTTCACCTACGACGTCACCGGCGGTCACATCCTCTACAGCAAGGACAAACCGGCGATGTCCTGGATGCAGGACGCGTGCGGCGGCCTCGACGCGTTCGTGGTCAAGGACCGGCACACGCGCATTCGCTTCGGCCAACGTTGGGTGAACTACCCGTTCGAGAACGGGCTCGGCGACTTGCCGCCCGAAGCGAACTTCGAGTGCTTGCGCGGTTACGTCGCGGCTTGGCACCAACGTCAGACGACGAAGAGTTCCGCGCCCAAGGAGTTCGGCGCGTGGGTGCGCTGGCGCTTCGGCGACGGGATCGCCGAGCACTTCATGGACCCCTACAACGCCAAAGTCTGGAAGCGCGATCTCGACTTCCTGACCTCGGATTGGGTCGCGGGTCGAGTGCCGGATGCGCCGGTCGACGACGTCATGCGCTCGTCGGTCGGAATCCGCACCGAGGGCTACACGCACCAGTCGATGTTCTTCTATCCGAAGAACGGTGGCTTCCAGGCGATCACGGATGGGATCGCGAAGCCTCTCACGCCGCGGATTCGACTCTCGACGCGCGTGCGCGAGATCCAGAAACAGGGCGAGAGTTGGCGCGTGAACGGCGAGGAGTTCGATCTCGTCGTGAACACATTGAGTTTGACGTTCCTGCCGGACCTCGTGCCGGCGATGCCGACCGAAGTCGCGGCCGCATGTCGTGCGCTCGAGTACAACGGCATCGTGTGCGTGCTGCTCGCGCTCGATCGCGCGGCGCACCCCGACCTCTCGTGGATCTACCTGCCCCACGATTCGCAAGGGCCGACGAACCGCGTGACGTACATGTCGAACTACGCACCGAGCTTGGCCCCGAAAGGCCGCTCGTCGCTCTTGTGTGAAGTCACGACGCGGGGCGGAGCACCGTTCCCGGGTCAAGAGCTCGAGCGCGACATCATCGACGGTCTGGCGCGATCCGGGCTCATCCGCCGCGACGAAGTCCTCTTCCACGATCGCACCACGACGAAGCAGGCGTACGTCGTGTTCGACCACGGCTACGCTGCTCGACGCGCGGCCGTGTTCACTTGGCTCGGCACGTTTGGACTGATCACGATCGGACGTTTCGGGCGTTTCGAGTACGACAACTCGGACCAGTGCGTGATCAAGGCTCGCGAACTCGCGGGCGGATTGCTCGAACGCGCTCGCACCGGAGCCTGATCAGGGAAGCGAGAGGCTCGGCGCACGACGCACGGCGGTAGTGCGCCGCCGCGCTCGCGTCGTTGCATCTTTGGCCAAACGACGCCCCGGGCGTCGCCAGGAGGGCTTAAGAGTTCCTTCATTCGGGCCAATTGTGACGATTTCCACCGCTCCACCTGCAGCGGTGTAGCCTTCGAGTGAGAAGAGTCTCCGCCCCCCGTTTGACCGTGGCTTCGAGACGGTTTCGAAGCACAACCGATCGTCCGGATCCGCACGGTGCGCGTCCTAGCCGCTGGCAGCGCGGCTCGTGGCGCGTCGCCGACGGCTCGCACCACCGTGTGCGGGGAGCGACTCCATGGAAACGAAGCACAGCCAACTCGCCGCACTATTCCTCGTTTCGAGCCTCGCCGCTTGCGGCGGTGGCGGTGGAGTGGGCGCCGGCACCCCGATCGAGCCGCCGTCGAACTTGGCCTACGCCGACGACAACGTCCTCGAGCTCTCCGGTGTGGCCTTCGCTCCACGCGTTCCGACTTTCGACGGCGACGTCGACACGTTCGAGATCACGCCGGCTCTGCCCGCGGGCCTCGTGCTCGATCCCGTCACTGGCGTGGTCGACGGGCTCCCGACGACGTCCGCGCGGCCTCGCCTCTACAGCATCACGGCTCGCAACGCTGGCGGATCCATCACGACGAGTCTGCGCCTCGAGATCGCGGCGCCGCAGCGCTTCGCACTCGTGACGAACTCGACGGATGCGAGCCTGGCGACGTTGCCTATCGACGGCGACGGCTTGCGCTTCCTCCGCGGTCCGCTGACTTTCGCCGCCGCGGGCGACACCGGTGCCGAGGGTTCCGTTGCGCACCCGAACGGACGATTCGTCTACACCACGTACGCCGACACGAACACGCTCGGCGTGCGACGCTTCGACGCTTCCAGCGGTAGCGCGGAAGCCGTCGTGTCCGTACCGCTCGATGTCGGTCCGCACGCCGCCGCGTTCGATCCGACCGGCGGATGGCTGCTCGTCACGTGTCGTTTGGCCGACGTCGTGCGCGTGTACGCCATCGATGCCGTGACCGGACTGCCGACGCTCGCGAACGTGACGCCGCTCGGGAAAGAACCGTCCGACCTCGGCTTCTCGCCCGAGGGTGAGCGCCTGTTCGTCACCCACGCGGGCGTGGTGTCGAACGGCCTCGGCAGCTCGCTCGCCGCGTACGAGTTCCAACCGGGATCCGGCACCGTCCGCCTCCTCGGTGCACCGCTCGGACTGAACGGTGGTCGGCCCACCGCGTTGACCGTCGACCCACGCGGCACGCACGTCTACCTGACGCTGGGGATGTTCGACGCTGTCTTGGCCGTGCGCGTCAGCGAGTCGGGCGCGCTCGCACCGATCGCGCCCCTGCATGATGCAGGCGATGACCCGGCCGACGTCGAAGTCGACTCGCAGAGCCGCTTCGTCTACGTCGCAGCCGCGGCGGACGACGAGATCCGTGCCTTCCGGCTCGAGGCCACCACGAATGCGTTGACCCCCGACGGTGCCTACGCGGCCGGGACCAGTCCGCGCGTCCTCCGGCGCGATGCGCTCGGGAACCGGATCTACGGACTCGCCACCGGCTCAGGGGAGCTCATCACTTTCACGATCGGCGACGAGGGCGAACTCGTGCAGGAGAGCTCGCTGGCGCTGCGCGCCGGCGCTTCGCACTTGGCCTTCGTGACGGGTGTGGCACCGCTCACTTTCGCGCCGCGCTACGTGCACGTCGTGAACGAGGGTTCCGACGACGTGCACGCGTTCCGTGTGAACGCGG
>JAYTBY010000558.1:0-3291 GCA_043736755.1 Planctomycetota bacterium
GCCGTGGAACGCGATCATCCCGCAGATGCCGAGGAAACTCGCTGCGCTGAGATAGTCGCCAGCGAACGCGATCCCGTTCACGAACCAGCCGACCTGTCCGTGCGCGACGAAGTAGCCGCTCGCCGACTTGGCCTTGCGACCGAGCCAGAACGACAAACCGAGGACGCCGAGCACGAGCAGTGCGAAGACGAAGAGCGCGACCCCACTCGTCGCGTGCGTCACCGCTGAGCCTTTCGTCGATGCAAGACCGTCGATACCGCCGCCACCACGACGGCCGCGACGATCAGGCCCATGCCGTACGCGACAGCGAGGTTGACTCCTCCGAAGACGCGGATCGCGAGCACGTCCGGCGCGAACGCGACGAGCCCCATGAAAACCGCGTAGAAAACGCAGTACAGGGCGAAGAGCGCGAGGTCAGCCTTGTGCGTGCCGTTGGGTCGCGCGTCCTGCTGCTCGCGATTCTTGTCGTTCACGTGACGGACTATGGCAGACGGCCGGACGGATCCTCAATGCCGTCCGCACGATCGAGGTCGCTCTCAACGGGGGGGGAAGGCCGCGAATCGACCGACTGCGCTCGACTCCTGAGCGCGCCATCCATGCCGGCTGTGGGGCGATCGTCCCCCGAGTACCAGCGCTCGGTCACGGCCGACGTTGGGCTCCACACCTCCGAATTTGTGTCGAGTTCCTGCCCAGGATCAGGCCGCGGCGGGAGGGAATGCCTGAGAATGGCGCCTCGACCGTCGACCATGTCGCGCCCGCTCCAACCCGAGCTTCTGTTGACGCACGCCGCTGCGCTGCGCTCGACGGCGCGCGCGCTGTTGCACGACGAACATGCGGCCGAGGACGTCGTGCAGGAGACGTGGTTGCGCGCATGGTGTGCTCCGCCGCGCGGCGAGGGGAGTCTTGGCGGTTGGTTGCGGCGTGTGGCGGAGGGATTAGCGCTGCAGCGTCGCCGCTCGGAAGGACGGCGAGTTCGACGCGAGTTCGAGTACGCGTCCGAGCGATCCCAATCGACCGACTCCGGTCAGCGCAGCGCGGTCCTACGCGCGGTCGTAGAGGCGGTTCTCGCGCTCGACGAACCGTACCGCGAGACCGTGCTCTTGCGTTGGTTCGAGGGTCTGCCGCCGCGCACGATCGCGGAGCGTCTGAACGTGCGCGTCGCCACCGTCGACAGTCGCTTGCAGCGCGCGCACGATCGTTTGCGCGTGAAACTCGAACGCGAACTCGACGATGGAACGCAGCGTTGGCGCGGACTCGTCGCGTTGGTCCTGGGCGCGCCGGACCCGACGCGCTGGTTGCCCACGCTCGCTTATCCGCTCGCAGGAGTCGCCGTGAGTCTCAAAATGACCAGCGCGGTCTTGGCCGTAGTCGTGGGTGTTTGTCTGTGGGTCGGTTGGGATCGCTCGGAGACGCAGACCGCGGAGTCTGTGGGAATCGCCGCCGCGACGACCAACGCACGCGAGCTTCCCGAGCTCGCGGACGGAACTTCAGTCGCCGTGCGCGAACTCGCTTCGAGCGCGGTGACGACGATCGTGTCGAGCGCGGAACCCGTGCACGCGGCGAGGAGCGCGACGCTCGAACCCGGTCCGTAATCGTTCGCGCTGCGCATCGAAGTCGTCGACTCCGCCGAATGGGCGGTCCATGGCGCCGTGGTGTTCCTGGGCCCGAAATCGTGCTCCACCGTGTCGTTCGGAGAAACGGGTTGGGACGGCCTCCTCGAGCGCGAATGGCGCGGTTTCGAGCCGAAGTTCGAGGGCGTCCTCTCCGTGCGCGGCATCGGAAAACAGTCCTCGTTGCGGCGCGTGACCCTCACGAGCGGCACGCGGTCCGCGATGCGATTCCAGATGGATCCGAGCACGCACGAGCTGCTCCTGGTGACCGGAACGGCCCTCCTGTTCGAAGCGACGGTTGCGCCGACCACTCCGAACGAGTTCGTGATCGATGCGACGGGAAACGGGCTGTTCGTCGATTCGACGCTGGCGCGCGTGCTCGCGGCACCGAGTCCCGTGCCGACCTCGGAGGACGAGCAGCCGGGTACGTCCAACGCGTCGATCGGGCGGGTCCTGATGTCGGCCGAACGCGCACTCGTCGGTAGGCGCTACCCGCCCCTGCTTCCGATCCCCGCGACGGCTCCTTCCGACGAACCGTTGCCGCGCGCCATCGTGCGCGCCACTGTGCGCGGCACTGTGCGCGGCACTGTGCGCGGCACTGCGCGCGGCACTGTGCGCTGCGTCGTCCGCGACGAGAACGGTCGACCGATCACGCACCTGGTCGTTGCCGGACGCACGCCCGATCGGTGGAACACGGGTGTCCTCTGCGACGAGGATGGTGCGTTCATCTTCCAGGACGTGCCGCCCGGTCGAATGGAAGCGTGCGTCGGCGGCAACGATCGCGTGCTCGTGCGCGAAGTGTTCGAGCTCGCGCCGGGCGAGACGCGCTTCCTCGAACTGCGCGCGCCGTTGCGCACGAACCGGCGGATCCGTTTGAGCGACCTCGACGCGAGCCCCATCGCGCAGTGGGTCGTCGAAGCACGCGGATTCGCGCCGGATTTCGAGCTCTTGGGGCTCTGCGTGACGGACGCGGAAGGGACGGCGGTCCTGGGTCTCGTCGCCGATGTGCCCGTGCAGCTCTTCGCACGGCCGCGTGGCGGCCATGCGACCGCCGCGATGCTCGTGACGCCGAGCTACCGCGCCCACGAGCCCGATGCTCCGTGGGAGCTCGCACTCGAAAGGCGGACGGGCTCGATCACGTTCCAAGTCGATGGATGGGTGGCCGAAACAGTCGAATCGCGTGCTTGGCGCTCGGACAGCGGACAGGGCGTGACACTCGAGCGCGAAATCGTCCAGCGTGACGGACTCGTCGAGATCGTCGTCGAGTCAGGCGCGCTGCTCTCCGGATCCTGGCGCGTCGAAGTTCGCACGCCAGGTCGAGCATGGGTCGAACTTGGAGTGTTCGACGTCGCACCGGGAGAGGTGCTCGATCTCGGGATGGTGCAACTCCACCCGGTTGCGAGCGTGCTCTTCGAAACGACCGAGCCTTCCACCGAACGCGCGTTGTGCTCGCTGAGAGCCAGCGTGGACGGCGCGCTCGTGATCTATTCGGAGCAGGAACTCGCGTTCCCGTTGAGGCTCATGGCGCTCAGCGGAACGCTGATCGAGATCATGACGCGCCCGCTAGAGCACGCGGATCGAGCCGCGACGCTGCCGCTCCGGGATCCTCTGTGGTTGCAGGCCGGCGGCGAACAGCGATTCGTGCTCCCAACTCGGCGCTGAGCGAGGAACCCGCGCGCCC
>JAYTBY010000559.1:0-7175 GCA_043736755.1 Planctomycetota bacterium
TCTTGAACACCTGCTCGAAGTACCAACCGATGTCCGCCTTCGCGCCTTCTTGGAATGCGTCGAAGAAGTCCTGCGGATACGGATGCCGGTATCGCCAGCGCTCCGAATAGGTGCGCATTCCTCGCAGGAAACGCGCATCGCCCACCAAGCCTTGCAGCGACTTCAACGCCGTCGCCGTGCGGCGATAGCTGTTCGTGCGGTAGCTGTTGCGATCGCAGTAGAGCCAACCGGGCATGTCGATCGGATCCGTGTCCGGATCCGACAGGTAGCCGACACGCAGCGACTCGCGCGGATCCGTGCGCTGCCGGCCGTAGGAGAGAAGCGGTTGCTCGCGCCACCAGTCGACGAGACCTGAGCCGCGCAAAGGCTCGATCGCTCCGATCCAGGGCAGCGTGAACTTCTTGCCTGCTATCGCATCGGCGAGCGGCGCGCCGCCCGGCATGCGTCCGATGCGCACGCCGTCGTACGGCAGGTTCGCGAAGTCCGTGGTCGCGATCGAGTGCCCGTAGCGCGACCACAACGCCTCCTGCTGCGAGTACGTGTTGAATCCCTCGTCGAGCCAGCCGGCTTCGAACTCGTTGTTCGCTACGAGGCCGTACCAGAACTGATGGCCGGCCTCGTGGACCGTCACGCTCTCTGGAGTCTGCATCGCCGTGCGCGTGAACATCCGCGTTCCGGCCGTGAAAAGGGTGGGATACTCCATCCCGCCGGCCCCGCCCCCGCCCCACGCGGGATCGACGCACGTGATGTGCTCGTACGGGTACTCGCCCCACCACAGCCCATAGAAGAAGAGCGCCGTGCACGTCGCTTCGAAGTGGCGTCGGCCCTGCGATGCGTGCTCGGGCTGCAACAGCACCGTCACCGCGACGTCGCGCAACCGCATCTCGTCCTTGGTGCGATCGAGCGCCAACGCAACGCGCGCGACCTCGTCGGGGAAGCGCGCCGCCCACGCAGCGTAGTGGAACGTGTCCTGGTACTTCACGAAGTGACGATCGGCCGTCCACGTGAAGTCGTGCACGAGCGGTGAACGCCCGTTGAGCTCGGCGCGCTCACGATCCTTCGCCGATGGCGCGATGTAGCGCACCGTGAAACGTCCGCTCTCGCCCGTGGTGGGTCCGTCCTGCACGCCCGACGCGCCCGTCTTGTCTTGGTACATCGCCGGCAGATCGAGCTCGACGTCGTACGTCCCGAAGTTCGAGAAGAACTCCGTCATCGCGTGGAATTGGTGGCAGTTCCAGCCGTTTCCCGTCTCGTAGACGCCGAGCTTCGGGAACCACTGCGCGGCAAGGATGAAGTCGTCCTTGTATCCCGTGCGGCGACGGACGCGCGGCATCCGCGCTTCCCAACGCACGCGCGCGGTGACGACGGCGCCCGGCTTCGCGACCATCGGCAAACGCACGCGGAAGACGGTCCGGTCCTCCTCGCGCTGATCGTCGGGCGAGATCCACTCGAGGCTCTCCGTCGCGTCGGTGTCATCGACCGACACGGACAAGATGCGCTGCCAGCCCCATTCGTTTTCGCCGACCTCTCCGCCGCGCAGCGCTCCGCCCGCGCCGATCATGTGCGTCGACTCCGAGTTCGCGAACGCGTTCCAGTAGGAGTGGAACCACAGGTCGGGAACCGAATCGCGGCTCTCGTTGGTCCAGCGCACGACGAGTTCGCCGTGCAGCCGCCGGCCTTCCTCTTCGTAGCGCGCGCGGATCGTGTAGTCCGCGCGACAGGGCTTGTCGTCGGCGTTCTGCGCAGGCAGCGGAACGCAGAGCAGCACGAGCGCGAAAATGCAGCGCATGATCAGTCCGGTGATTGTGCACGACCGCGCGGCTCGCGTGGAAGTCTCCGCGCGCAGGAAGCGCATGCGAATCCGACGACCGGCGATCGTTCCGACCCGGCGATCCCGAGGCCGATCGGTCGGGATGCTGCCCGGCCCAGATCGCTCACGGAGCCTCGGGGCGAAGTCGCCGATCCCTACGCGGCACGGAAGCGGCGCCACCAGCATCTCTCAGCGCATAGGCTCGCGCACTCCGCCGTCCGCCTCACCGGTCGGCCTACTTCGGCGGCGGAACGGTGCTGGGTGCCATAGAGCGCGGCCTCGATACGTGCACGTCGATCGCCGAGACGCCGAGCCCCGACCGATCGAGGTCTACCGCTCCCGACCCGCGCGTCGCATAGCGCGCTTGGGCTTGGCGCAGAACGCCCGGCAGCGGAGGCTCGTCGCCACGCAACTCGACCTCGGACGAGAGCGTCCAGACGTCGAACGGCACCATGGTCGCGAGGGAGCAGATAGCGGTCGAGCATCGGGCGCTCGACAGTCCACGGATCCGGCGCCGGGAATCCGACGCGGATCGCGACCGTTTCGCCCGGCTCGAGGAGGCGCGCTTCGTGACCCGCGGCCGGCTCGATCACGCGCCTGGACCGTGAATCCTCGGGCAGATTGATCGCCGACAGGCGCACCGCCCGACGCCCAGGATTGCGGACGCGGAAGACGCCCATGGGCAAGTCTCCGCGCGATCCGCCCACGATTCGGCGGTCGCGGACGTCGGCCGCCAACCAGCGATTCCAGCCCGCGGGAACGGGCACGCGGAGTTCGGCCGAGCTGGGTGCGTCGAGGCGCACTTCGAGCTGGATGTCGCCCATCTCGAGCGCGAGCCGCGACGTCGCACGCTACAGGGATTCGCGGCGCCAGAAAGGGTCGCACACGCCGGACCAGCGGCCTTGGTCGGACCACGTCGGCGGCAGGATCGGCAGGTACCCGGGCAAGCACAGGCCGTCCGGCGTCCACGACTGGTAGCCGCCAGCGCCCGAGCGCACGACGAGATCGGCCGACTCGAAGCTCGACGCCTGCGTGACCCACGGCGAACCCGCGAACCAGGGGCCGAGGCCGGGGACTTCACACCAGAGCCGCATCGGCGCTTCGCCGGCTGGACGCCCGACTTCGAGGGCACGCAAAGTCACGCGGATCAGATCGGCGCTGGGTGTGCGCTCGAAACGAGCTCGCGATTGGACGGACGTGACGCGATCGACGACCGCGTTGCCGTACGTGTTGCGCGCGTCCGACGTGCGGATGTCGAAGGTGGATCCTTCGCGAATGCCATGGACGGATCCCGCTTCGACCTGGACCGTGGCCGCGTCGAGCGCGACCGCACGCCAACCCGACGTCGTGTCGAAGGACGACCCGAACACCGCGCGGTCGGCGTCGCCGACCCACACGACGTCCTGGTAGGGCAGGAGCGTCGCGACGCCGAGCGCCGTCTGTTGCGCGACGTCACCCCACGTCGTGCCCGGTCGAGCGCGCTCCAGGTTGTTCACCATCGTCCACGTCATCGCGCCAGTCGGATCGAACGTGCCGAAGACGTTCTCGACGTCGATCTCGCCCGCGAATTGGTTCTCGCTGGCCGCGCCGATCTGGATCGTCGAGCCCATGACGACGCGGTTCGAGTCGCCGTAGTAGGGCACCGCGCCCGGCCAGAATCCTTGGCCGTAAGCCCGATCGAACGCGTGAATCCCCTGCTGTGCCGTGCGCGCGCGGAAGTTCGATGGCCCGCGCAACGCGCCGCCGGCGTGACACGAATCGGCGATGACGGTGACGAACGCGCCGCGCGCCGCGCAGGCGGCGACGAGGGAGGAAAGTTCGTCGTCGATGAAGTCGCGCTCGCCCTGGTGACCGTTCGAACGGCTGTCGTACGCGATGAACGACGTGTCGAGACCGTCGGGCTCGCGATCGGCGCTTGTGTCCGCGTCGGGCACACGCGAGCCGTGACCCGCGAAGTAGAAAACGGCTTCGGTGCCGACTCGGATGTCGCGGGCGAACCGGAACAAGCCGTCGTGGCGAGGAGGAACAGCGGGAGTGCGAGCCAGGCGCGGGACATGGGGGGACCTACGGTAGCGAGAGCCGCGCGATGCGGAGCCGAACACGGCGCGTACCCGTTCCTGAAGTGACCAGGTCCGTTCGTACGCCGTACCATGATGAGCCTGCTTCCCGCGGGACGAACGTGCGTTCGGAGCTCCGACGCACGGATCTTCCGGGGAGTCGCAACGCTCATGAACCCCGGCCCGGACGAACATCACCCCGACCGAGTCGTCGATGACCTGCTCGATGGGTACCTCGTCGAGTTGGCGCAGAACGGCACGGCCGACCTCGATGTTTGCGCGGCTCAGATCGCGCGTGGCGAGATGCGCGAGAGGTTCCGGCGCCAAGCGCTAGCGGAAGAGTTCGTGTGGCGTGCCTCGCGCGGCGAAGCGGTCCTCCTCGAAGTGTTCGCGGCGCGACTTCCGAACGAAGTCGACCGCAAGGCCTTCGCGGAGATCGTCCGTGCGAACCAGCTCGCGGAGAAGGCTCTGCCTCCGCAGTACGCACCGGGGTCATTGCTGGGTGAGCGCTACCGCATTCGCTCGATCCTCGGTCGCGGCGGCATGAGCGTCGTCTTCGCGGCGTGGGATCAAGAGCTCGAGCGCGACGTCGCGATCAAGGTCTTCAATGCGCAGGCACAGGCCGGCAGCCCCGAGGAATGGGAGTCGATCGCGCACGGTGAAGCTGCGGCGCTGGCGCGGCTCGACCATCCGAACGTCGTCCGCGTGCACGACATCCGGCGCGACAAGGCGCACACGTTCATCGTCATGGACAACGTGGCGGGGATCGACCTCGCACGCGTGCTCGACGAGTTGAAGCGCGAGGAGGCGGAGGACGCGGCGGACCCGGCGACCCGCGCGCCACGATTGCGCGCGATCGTCGAGAAGTCCTTGCCGAAGGTCGCCAGCGCGTCGCCGCGACCGACCATCGATCGCATCGACTCGAGGAGCTGGCCGCGGACCGTCGCGCAGATCCTGGCGCCCGTCGCGGCGGGGATCGAGGTCGCGCACAAGCTCGGCCAGGTCCACCGCGATCTGAAGCCGAACAACGTGATCCTGCGTCTCGGCGCGGATCCGGTGGTGCTCGATTTCGGCCTGACCGCACGCGTGCGGCCGGGCACCGAGGAAACGGGCGTCCTGCGCGGAACCCCCGAGTACTTCGCGCCCGAGCAAGCGCGCGACTTGCGCACGGGTTCGGACGTGCGGACGGATGTCTACCAACTCGGACTCGTCCTGTTCGAGATGCTGAGCCTCGAGCGCGCACAAACGCGCGAGAAGACCGAGGACATCCTGCGTTTCCTCGCGCGTGTCAGCCTCGGCCCCGAGGAGCGTGTCGCGACGCTGCCGAAGACCGTGCCGCGCGCGCTGCGCGCGATTTGCATCCGCGCGCTCGCACCGCAACCGACGAAGCGCTACGCGTCGGCGGGACAGTTGGCGCGCGACCTCGAGCGGTTCGTCATCGGGCTCCCGAACGAGTTCGCGCAGACGAGCGGTGCGCACGAGGCGTGGCAACGAACGACGTGGCTCGTGAAGAAGCCAGCGTTCGCGGCGCTACTGCTCGGCGCAACTGCGCTCGGTACCGGTGTATGGATGCGCGCGGAGGCGGCGGGAATGTGGGTTCCACCCTCGATCAGCCCATTCCACTTCGCGAACGGTGCTGATGGCCCGAGCACGATCGGCCGTTCGCAGGACAAGCTCACGATCTCGCCCACGAGCAAGCGTGAGATCCTCGGAGCGGAGATCGACGCGTCCTCTCCGACGTACGTGTACACCCTCGGTGTCACGGGCAATGCCGATCGCGCACGCGGCGTATATCCGCAGAAGCCGCGGATCCTCAAGGGGCCTGCAAGCGACGAGTGGGCGTTCGAGATCCGCGAGCCGGGCACTGTCCAGCTCGAGGCCTACCGCTTCGACGGCAGTGACCCCGAGGAAGGCTTGTTGATCCTCGCCCGGGAGGAACGCTCGAGCGCGATCGAGGGGTGGCTCGCCAACCTCCAATCGCAATACGATCTCACGAAGAAGCCCGTGCCGTATGATCGCGCGATGGCCGACTTCGAGCGCATCGCGAAGACGACCTTGCGGGGTGTCGCAGCCGACGGCCCGAACGCTTCGGAGTCGGACCACGAGATGTTCAAGAACTTCGTCCCCAAGCTGGCCGCGTCCGAGGGCGTCTCGCGGGATGGGTCCACGAAGTGGTTCCAACAGATCCTGCACGTCAGCAGGAAAGAGAAGGACTGACGCGCATGGATGACGGCGGTTGGAAGGACATGCCCACGATCGATCTCGTGCGTGAGGCGCAGAGCGGTCAGTCGGACGCGCGGAACGAACTGTTCAAGCGCTACTCCGACCGAGTCCTGGGTATCGTGCGCGCACGGATCGGTCCGCGTCTGCGTCGCAACGTCGAGTCGGGCGACATCGCGCAAGAAGCGCTCATCGAAGCGCTCCAGTCGCTCGACCGCTTCGAAACGCGCGGGGAATCCAGCCTCATCCGCTGGCTCGCCACGATCGTCCAGAACCGGATCTCGGCGCGCGCGAAGTACTTCGGCGCCGAACGTCGCTCGTCGGCGCGCGAGATCGCGCTCGACGGCCTCGGCAACGACCACGAGAGCTCGATCGACCCGCCGGCACGCGTGAACACGCCGTCGCTCGAGGTCCGCAACGCCGAGGAGCAGGGCCTCGTCGAGGAATGCCTGCACGCGCTCCCCGAGAACTACCGCGAGCTCATCCTCATGCGCGACTATGCCGGTTCGTCGTGGGAGGAAGTCGCCGAGTCGATCGGCGCCTCGAGCCCCGATGCCGCCCGGATGATGCACACGCGCGCGCGGACGCAGCTGGGGAAGTTGCTGCAGTCGCGCGGGGTGAACTGAGAGCGTGTGAAGAAATCCGCCGCGCCGCGGAAGTGGGGCCAATCGTTTCTGAGAGTCCGTAGGCTCCGTTTCTTCACGGCCTCTCAGACACCATCTACGCCGCTTCCGCGGCGCGGCGCCCGTGGCTTCTTCACAGGCTCTGAAAGCGCCTGAAGAAGTCGAGCCCGCTCATTCTCAGCGAGGGAGAGTGAATCGAATGCCCCGGGCGCGGAGGCTGGTTGTTCAGGGCGAAACCCGGGCTCGGAGTTCGAAGGCCGCGGGCCGCGGGAATCGCATCCCGGATCGCAGGTAGTGCCCACCGAGCGTCGAGATCGGGCCAAGGGGCCCCCCTCCCAGGCTGCTTGCACCGGCCGACGAGGGACCGCGGAATTCTCTGCGCCACGCAACTCGTCGGACCTCGCTGTATAACGGAGTTGGACGTGGCCCCAGGGGATCCAGAGATCCCGCACATCGAGGAGATTC